>CAYUYX010000157.1:1273-2984 GCA_964449495.1 uncultured Candidatus Bathyarchaeia archaeon | reverse complement strand
GGGCGAAGAGGTACGAGGAGTACGCCTACGTGCTCGACCTCATAGCCCACGAGTTCAGGCCGGGGGGGAGGCGCAGGAGGGTGGCTGGCCCCATCGTCCAGCTCGTGGGGGAAGACTACTTCACCCTCCTCGAGGCCGTCGTCAAGGCCGGCGTCGAGCTGAGGCCCCAGGACAGGATATACATAGGGCGGGACGAGCGAGAGCACATCGCATACATAGTGGGCCGCATCTCCTACGATGACCTGACGGCCGCCGCTAAGGCGGAGCTCCCCGTGGCCATCGAGACGATAGTGATGAGGAACGAGAAGCGCTTCGTGGAGTTCTTCAATACCGCCGGCCCCCTGACCCCTCGCCTCCACGCCCTCGAGCTCCTCCCCGGGATAGGCAAGCGCTTCATGTGGCAGATAATAAGCGAGAGGGATAAGAGGCCCTTCGAGAGCTTCGAGGACCTCCAGAAGAGGACGGGCATCCCTAATCCCGTGAAGATGATAACGAAGCGGGTCCTCGAGGAGCTCTCCGGCGAGCCGAGGTACAGGCTCTTCACCAGGCCCCCCTGAGGGCTGGCGCTCGGGCCTTGATACCCATCGGGCGGGTTAAGGCCATTCTGAGGGCCTACGGGCTGAGGCCGAAGAGGCGCTTAGGCCAGCACTTCCTCCTGGACGATGCCCTCATGGAGAGGCTTGCGGATTACGCCAGTCTCGGGCCGCGGGATGTGGTCCTCGATGTGGGCGCTGGCCTGGGCTTCCTGACGGAGGTACTGGCCCGTGGGAGCGGCCTCGTCATCGCCGTCGAACTCGATAGAGGGCTCGTCAGGGCGCTGAGGGATAGGCTATCCGGTTACCCGAACGTCGAGGTCGTGGAGGGCGATGTCTTCAAGGTGGAGCTCCCCCGCTTCAACAAGGCCGTCTCCGCCCCGCCGTACAACGTGATATCCAAGCTCATCTTCTGGCTCCTCGATAGGCCGGGGCACGAGCTATCCGTCCTAATCGTACAGGAGGAGCTGGCCCGCAGGCTTGTGGCGGCCCCGGGCTCCGACGACTACGGTCGCCTGACCGTTATGGCCTACTACAGGGCCGATGTAGAGCTCCTCGAGCCCGTCCCGAGGGAGAGCTTCTGGCCGAGGCCCGAGGTGGATTCTACGGTCGTGAGGCTCGTGAGCAGGCCAGCGCCCTTCAGAGTAGAAGACGAGGTGCTCTTCGCAGCCCTCGTCAGGGGCCTTTTCTCGCATAGGAACAAGCTCATGAGGAGGGCCCTTAGGCTGGCCCTATCGGCCCTCGGGATGGACGAGCGGGAGGCCAGGGAGCTCGCCAGGAGAGCGCCCCACGCCAGCAGGCGGGTGAGAGAGCTATCGCCGGAGGACGTAGCGGAGATAGCCAACTACGTGGCCGACGAGCTCGGGCGCCCCTCGCCCGCACCTCCTTTTAATAGGGTATGACTCCTTGAGCCCGGGGGAGGAGACGTGGACGTCGAGGAGGCGCTGAAGATGGCCGGGCGGGCGGTGGCCGAGCTCATGGGACAGGGCCGGTTCGTGGAGGCAGCCGAGGTGCTCTTCGAGAAGGCCTTAGCGCCGCTCTTCGAGCTCGTGAGGAAGAACGCAGAGCAGATAGCCGAGGCGGACGCCAGGCTCTCGGCCAGAATAGAGGAGTTAGATGCTAAGCTCTCGGCTAAGATAGAGGAGACAAACGCCCGACTTTCGGCCAGAATAGAGGAG
>CAYUYX010000157.1:0-1173 GCA_964449495.1 uncultured Candidatus Bathyarchaeia archaeon | reverse complement strand
GAGCAGCTATCGGAAGCCGTCAGCAGGTTGGTTGGCGAGACGGGGCGCCTCAAGGGCTGGGAGGTCGAGATAAAGGTGGCCCGCATGTTGGTGGATTGGTTCAAGAGGAGGGCGCCGGAATACGATGTCATCTGGTGGGCCGGGCCGGGCGCAGACCTGCTCATCCGGAGGGAGGGGCTGATGGCCGCCGTGGACATAACGGCCGTCCCGAAGGAGGAGGACGTGTGGCAGTTGAAGAGGGGCGTTGGGGCCGTGAAAGCGGCCTGGGAGAGGGCGCCGGACGTTCTCATCGTCTACTCGCACTCGGGCGTCGTGCCAGAGGATGTGGCCGAGCTGGCGGCTCGACTGGGCGTCGAGATAGCACGTGCGCCTGGGGAGCTCAAGGCGATATTGGATGAGGCCGGGCCCGATGGAAGGTAATGTTTAAATCAAGAGCCCAGGCCTCCCCCGGGAGGTGAGGCCCTTGAAGCCGAGGTGCTGGCGCAGGATGGAATCGCCCCCCTACACCAGGCGGGAGTACATAGATGGCATACCGGACCCCAAGATAAGGAAGTTCACGCACGGGGACCCCCACAAGAGGTTCCAGTACGAGCTCGTCCTGGTGGCCAAGAAGGCCGGCCAGGTCAGGCACAACGCCCTCGAGGCCGCCCGTGTGGCCACGAACAAGTACCTTGAGACGAAGCTCGGCAGGGCGAACTACTTCTTCCGCGTCGTCCCCTACCCGCACCACGTGCTCAGGGAGAACAAGATGATATTCGGCGCTGGCGCCGACAGGCTGCAGGACGGCATGAGGCTGGCCTTCGGAAAGCCCGTGGGAACGGCCGCCCAGGTGTGGCCCGGCTCCGCCGTCTTGCTCGTCCGGGTGGACGAGCCGGGCATAGAGGTGGCCAAGGAGGCGCTCAGGAGGGGCGGGGCCAAGCTGCCCATCCCGTGTAGGATAGAGATAAGGAGGCTCGTCGAGGCCGATTGAGCTTATCGCCAGCCCTTCCCCCGCCGCCCCCGGGCATCTGATGGGGGCCTAAGTCTTTTATCGCCCATGAGCGGTCTCCCCTGGGATGCGGGTTGCCGGGGGAAGCCCGCGTTGTGGAGAAGGAGCCCATCGAGCCAGGCCAGATAGTCGTGGTGGGCCTGCCCGACGTGGGCCTCGTGGGCGTGATAGCCACCAGCTACCTC
>CAYUYX010000156.1:0-2985 GCA_964449495.1 uncultured Candidatus Bathyarchaeia archaeon | reverse complement strand
GCTCTGGAGGAAGAGGGCGATGCCCATGAGTATCGTGCCCACGCCGGAGAGGTACTGAAGGGGCGGGATGAGGATGGCCGCTATGGCGCCGATGAATATGAGGAGGCCCCCTATGCCGCCGAGCCACCCGCTCGGGCTGCCGAAGAAGTAGATGAGCGATAGCAGGCCGAAGAGGAAGCTGCAGGCAGAGTATGCGAAGAGGCCAGCCCCGGCCACGAGGGCTGCTCTCGCCAGCTCCTCTGAGGGGACCGTAAGGCCCTCCGCTATACGCCTCAGGACATCGGCCAGGCTTATGAGGCCGGCTCCACCCATCACGGCCCCTATGCCGGCGAGGAAGCCGAAGACGCCAGCCGCTGTGCCAGAGCCCTTCCCGAAAAGCCTTCCTCCACCGATGAGGCCGATAGCGAATAAGAAGAGGAATATGCCCACGACTATGTAGAGGATGCTCAACGTCTGAGCGGCGTCAGCCGCCGCCTTTGCGAGGTCCTCGGGGACCGTTGCGCCCTGTACGGCCTTCCAGAACGCCTCCCTCACGGATTCGAGGTACGATGGCATTATGAAGTTTATCACGCCCGTAACGATGGCGCCGATAGCGCCCACCATGAGGAGCTTCGTTTCCACACGAGCGCCCGCCATTCTTCCACCGGCCCTACCTACGCCCATCATTATATTAAGGGTTTGTGCTCATCCCCCTCCTGCGTAGAGAGCCCTCCTGACCAGGCCCTCCGGAGGGCTCAGGGCGATGGCCACGGCCCCGTAAAGACCAGCATCGTGGCCCAGGGGGCTTGGAACTACATCGGGCACCTCGTTGAAGGCGTAGGAGGCCAAGAGGGAAATGGCTGGCTGGATGAGGATATCGAAGTTCCCGAGGGCGACGGAACCGCCCACGGATATTAAGGCCGGGTTGAAGGCGTTTATCGCGCTGGCGAGGCCCGCTGCGTTGAACCTCACAACCTCGTCCAAGAAGCCGTCCAAGATTGGCTCTCTCCTCCTGCAGGCCTCGAGGATATCCTTGGCCGTGATGGAGGGCACAGCCTTCCCGAACAGCAGGGAGAGCTCCCGCTCGCTCAGCCCCCTGTCCCTTGCCCATCGCCTCAGGAAGCCCGGCATCCCCGCCCCGGAGCAGTAGGCCTCCCAGTGCCCATACCGGCCACACGTACACCTCATGCGCCCCCGGGCGTCCACCACGAGGTGGCCGATTTCCGCAGCGTTTCCCGCTCGGCCAAGCAGGAGATGGCCGTCTACCATGGCTCCACCGCCTATCCCGGTCCCGATTCCCACGAAAACAACATCTGAAAGGCCTTTACCCGCCCCGAAGACGGCCTCGCCATAGCAGGCCGCCGTGCAATCATTGAGCACGTAGATGGGCACCCGGAGGGCCTCGTGGAGCGTCCTGGCGACCTCTATGCGCCCGACGGGGAGGTTAGGGGGCCTCACCACGGCTCCTGTCCTGATGTCCACGGGGCCTATGGCCCCCACGCCCACCGCCCTCGGTTTCTCGATGCCAGCCCGGGATAGGACGGCCCGGACAAGCCGGAGGAGCTGAGTTTCAACAGGTTCCCCGCCCGCCCCGGTCCTCTCCTCCTCTCTCACTATGAAGCGGCCTTCCTCATCGGCCAGCACGACCCTCAGCCACGTTGCGCCGAGGTCCACGCCCACCACGTAGTCCGACAGGGCCCACCGCCTCCCCGGCGAGGAGTTCTCCCGCTGACCCGAGGGAAGAGCCTGAGGGCGAGATAAATAAGGGAGGGGCTTCGGGGGCAGTTCACTCCGCTGGCACGAGAGCCCAGGTCCTCCGCCCGTCCTCCGTGCGGGCCTCCACCCGGACCTTCATGCCCACCTTTATGGCCCTCTTCGGCGTCCCAGGCGCTATCCATGCGAAGACACGTACTCCCTCCTCGAACTCCGCTATCGCAGGCGTGTAGACCGGGTAGGCCTGGAAGGAGGCCGGGCGCACCACGATGTGCGTGAAGGCCACCACCCGGCCCGTGCCCTTTATCTCGAACCACTCGATATCCTCGGAATGGCATTTATCACAGGCCGCCTGAGGCGGGAACATCCTGCGCCCGCAGCGCTTGCACCTCGTGGCCAGCACCTTCCCCTCGCCGAGGGCCTCCCAGAAGCGTGCTATCTTCGAGACGGGTATCTCGTAGGAGAGCGTGATTGAGCGGCTCTTCAGCGTGCCGGAGACGGGGTCGTAGGCCATGCGCCCTCACCTCCTCAAGATGGTTACGTAGCAGTAGTGGCCCGTCCCGCCCACGTTGTGGGCCAGGGCCACGTAATTGCGCATGGGTACCTGCCTCTCCCGGGGCTTTACCTCCTCCCTGAGCTGCCTCGTGAGCTCCACCATCATGGAGACGCCCGTGGCCCCGATTGGGTGGCCCTTGGCCTTCAGGCCCCCATCCATGTTCACCGGTATCTCGCCCCCTATGTAGGTCTGCTCCTCCCTGATGAGCCTCGGTCCCTCGCCCTTCTTACAGAAGCCCAGGTCCTCGTAGGCCATTATCTCCGCTATGGTGAAGCAGTCGTGGACGGTGGCGCAATCTACGTCCTCCGGCCCTACCTTGGCCATCTTGTAGGCCTTCTGGCTGGCCCAGACGGTCGCCATTAGGCCCACGTAGCTCTGCCTCTTCGTGAGGTTGCCCGAGTCGGACGAGAAGCCCAGCCCGGCCACCCAGACTGGCGTGTCTACGCCCAGCTCCTTCACCTTCTCCTCGGAGGCCATGACGACGGCGGCGGCCCCATCGCATATCGTGCAGCAATCGTATAGCTTGAGCGGCCAGGCCACGACGGGCGAGGAGAGGGCCTTATCGACCGTTATCTCCTCCTGGAGGTGGGCGTAGGGGTTCATGGCTGCGTAGTGGTGATTCTTCACGGCCACTAAGGCCAGGTCCTCCTCCGTCGTGCCGAACTCCGCCATGTGGGCCGTTGCGTGGAGGGCGTAGTAGCCCGGGAAGGTGAGGCCGAAGTTCTCGAACTCCCAGA
>CAYUYX010000155.1:0-3099 GCA_964449495.1 uncultured Candidatus Bathyarchaeia archaeon | reverse complement strand
TCGCAGCCGGGGCCTCGTGGGCCGCTATCCGGCAGAAGGGGCAGCGCCCCATGGCCTCACCCGAGCGCAAAGGCTTTTCAAGGCGGCGTAAGATAAGGCTGGTGGCTCGGGATGAGCAGGGCGGTAGAGCAGCTGAGGGCCTTCTTCGAGCCCTCCTCGATAGCCGTCGTCGGGGCCTCGAGGCACGTGGATAAGGCCGGCCACGTGATATTCAAGAGCTTGGCGGAGAACCAGAGGAGAGGCCTCCTGAAGGCGGAGCTCTATCCAGTGAACCCAAAGGCGAGGACCATATTGGGCTACGATTGCTACCCGAGCCTGAGGCGCATCCCCGGCCCCGTAGAGCTCGTCGTGATAGTCGTCCCAGCCCCAATCGTGCCCGACATAATGCGTGATGCGGCTAAAAAGGATGCGAAGGCCGTCATAATAATAAGCTCGGGGTTCGGCGAGGTCGGGAACCACGAGCTCGAGGAGGAGGTCGTCAGGATAGGAAGGGATGCCGGTATAAGGATATTGGGCCCGAATTGCGTGGGCGTCTTCGACCCGTATTCCGGCGTTGACACTGTCTTCCTGCCCGAGACGAAGGTGCTGAGGACGGGCGAGGAGATTGTGGCCGCCCCGAGGCCCATGCCAGGCCACATCGCCATCCTCAGCCAGTCCGGCGCCTTCGGGGCCGCTGCGCTGGACTACATGGCAGGCCACCAGATGGGCGTCAGCAAGTTCGTGAGCTTCGGGAACAGGTGCGATGTGAACGAGGCGGATATGCTCGAGCTGCTCAAGGACGACGAGCACACCAAGGTCATCCTCATGTACATAGAGGGCGTCGAGAACGGCCGCCGCTTCATGGAGGTGGCCAGGGAGGTTACGAGGAAGAAGCCCATAATAGCCCTGAAGACGGGGAGGACGAGCGCAGGGGCAAGGGCCGCCAAGTCCCACACGGGCAGCATAGCTGGCGTGGACGAGGTCTACGAGGCAGCTTTCGCTCAGTGCGGCATAATAAGGGCGAGGAACATGGAGCAGTTCTTCGACCTCGGGAAGGTCCTCTCCATGCAGCCCCCGGCTAAGGGGCCCAACATAGCCGTCGTAACGGACGCCGGCGGCCCCGGCATAATGGTGGTGGATGAGCTCGAGATGAGGGGCCTCAAGGTCCCGGAGCTCTCGGAGGAGACGAAGGGGAGGCTGAGGAAGCTCATAGAGGAGGGCAAGATACCGCCCTTCTCCGCCATAGGGAACCCAATCGACATAACCGGCTCCGCCACGGCGGAGATGTTCGAGGAGGCCGTGAAGGCCGTGCTCGACGACCCGGATATACACGGCGTAATTGTGGTGGGCCTCCACCACGTGCCGGCCCTCTCCGAGGACTACGTGGACAGGATAGCCGCCCTCGTGAGGGGGCGTGGCAAGCCCGTGGTGGCCTGCGACATCGGCGAGACGGAGATGGCCTACTTCATAAGGCGGCGCTTCGATAAGTACGGCATACCGGCCTGCGAATCCCCGGAGGACGCCGCTACCGCCATGGCTGCCCTCGTGGCCTACGGGCGCTACCTGAAGAAGATAGGGGCCCTCTGAGGTGTCGCCTCCTTGGCCCAAGAGAGACCCGCCCTCATCCTCGCCGTCGTCGGGAAAAAGGGCTCGGGGAAGACGAGGCTGATAGAGGCGCTTGTGAGGGCGCTCGGGAAGGAGGGCTACAAGGTCTCAACGGCCAAGCACATCCCCGAGGAGGGCTTCAGCATAGACACGCCGGGGAAGGACACGTGGAGGCATGCCGAGGCCGGGGCCATGGCGGTTACCATCGTGGCGCCCGAGGAGATAAGCATGATAATGCGCTTGAGGGGCAAGGAGGCCAGCTTCGACGAGATAATCTCCATCGCATCCCGGGGGGAGCCGGACGTGCTCATCATGGAGGGCTTTAAGTCCATGGCGGGGGGCAGGCTGGACGTGCCCAAGGTGGTGGTCGTCTCGAGCGCCGAGGAAGCAGAGGCGGTGCTCAGGGATGGCTCGATAAGGCCCATCCTCGCTTTCGTGGGCCCTGGCGAGGCGAGGGGCTTGAGCGTCCCCTACGTGGGCTTCCGAGATATCGGCTCGCTCGTGGATATGATAAAGGAGACCGTCGAGAAGGCCAGGAAGAAGCGGAGGGCTGCAAGGCTCCTGGTGGCCGGCGTGGAGGTACCGCTTAACCCCTTCGTCAGCGAGGTGCTCAGGAAGCTCGTCCTCGCCTTCGCTTCCTGCCTCAAGGGTGTGGATATAAGGGGCGACGAGCACGTGGAGGTATCGGTGAAGAGGGGTTGATGGGAAAGGCGCTCCTGCTCGTCGCCCTAACCCTAATCCTCGCCTTCCTCCCGCCCGATTTGCCAGCACGAGCCAGCTTAACCGTTCACGCAGCCCCCTCCCCGCCGGTTTTCGTGAGGAAGCCGAGGACCTACGAGATTTGGTCGTGCGACGCCGGCTCGAACGCCACGGCCCTGCTCACCATCGGGGGGGAGCAAGAAGCCCTCTTAGTGGTCGGGTTAGAGGAGCCGGAGAGCGGGTGGCGCATCATCGGCCTTGGTGTATCCAACGGCTCTATCGTTGCGGAAGCCCGTATCTCGAGCGGGATAGGGGCGCTCGCCGCCGTCGGCTCGTTCCTCGCCGTGGCCACGGATGAGGCCCTCCTCGTCCTCAACGCCAGCCTCGGGCTATCACACGAGCTCTCCTGGCCAGCAGAGGAGGTCAGCTTCTTCCAGGCCCTCAGCGATGAGGAGCTCGTTTACGTTCGTGAAAAGACCGCCTCGTGCTTCTCCGTGGGGGAGATGAGGGTGAAATGGTCCTTCTCCTTCGAGGAGGCGGAGGAAATCCATGCCTGCGTCCTGCCCGGAGAAGGCGTGGCCATCCTGAGGCTCGAGGGAGGCACGTGGAGAGGCTGTCTTCTCTGGTCGAACGGGACGAGGGGCACGGATGTCGATGTCCTATGGCTTGACTGGGCGAGGGGCGTCGAGCTGTCCTCCTTCAACACCACCCATTTCCTCCTCTCGAGCTGGAACGAGACGTACAGGGGCCTGTCCCTCGTGCGCTCGCATGGCTTCTACCCGAGCTGGACTATCGAGCTCGGGTAGAAGCCATGCG
>CAYUYX010000154.1:0-3154 GCA_964449495.1 uncultured Candidatus Bathyarchaeia archaeon | reverse complement strand
CGAGCGCCAGCGGCCTCGTCCCCGTGGCCTCCCACCGCTCCGGGGAGAGCACCGACCCCTACCTCGCCCATCTCGCCGTAGGCCTCGGCTGCCCGATAATAAAAACGGGGGTCCTCGGGGGAGAGCGTATCGCAAAGCTAAACGAGCTCCTCAGGATAGCCGATGACCTCGGGGAGACGGCGGAGATGGCATCGCTCCCTAAGCTCGGGAGGGGGTAGGGCGTGGCGGAGGAGGCGAAGCTCCTCATCCCGAGGGACCGCTACCTCTCCACGGGCGTCCACATCGGCTCGAGGGTGAGGACGGGCGATATGGGGAAGTTCGTCTACCGGTGTAGGCCCGATGGGCTATGGATACTCGACCTGAGCAAGATAGACGAGCGGATAAGGATAGCGGCTAAGTTCCTGGCCCGCTTCGAGCCGAGGAAGATAGTGGTGGTCTCGTCGAGGGCCTACGGGCGTGTCCCCGTGGAGATGTTCTGCCGCCTCGTGGGCGCGACGCCCGTGATAGGGCGCTTTGTGCCTGGGACGTTCACCAACCCCCTTTACCCGGGCCACATAGAGGCGGATGTCGTGCTCGTGGTGGACCCGAGGGCGGATGCTCAGGCGGTGAGCGAGGCGAGCAAGGTAGGGATACCCGTTGTCGCTCTCGTCAGCACGGATAATAGCCTTATGAACGTGGACTTGGCCATACCGGCGAACAACAAGGGGAGGAGGGCCTTAGCAGCCATCTTCTGGCTCCTCGCAAGGCAGGTGCTCCGCGAGCGCGGCGATATACCGCCGGACGGGGATATACCGTACAGCATAGAGGACTTCGAGACGCCGCTTTAGGAGAGCCCTGATTGCCCGGCCCCTGCGCCCTATGGAGCGATAGGGAAGACATATCTTGCCCCGTGCCCCGCATGATGCGGTGAGGCGGTTTGGCCATTAGGAGGCCCGCCGTGGCCGGTGCCTTCTACGCAGGAAGCAAGGGGGCCCTCAGGCGCCAGATAGAGTGGTGCTTCAGGCACGAGCTCGGCCCCGGGAAGGTGCCAGAGCCCTCGGAGGGACCGCTCAGAACGCTGGTGGCGCTCGTCTGTCCCCACGCAGGCTACATGTACTCCGGGCCTGTGGCGGCCCATTCCTACGCAAGGCTGGCCGAGGAGGGCAGGCCGGATGTGGCCATAATCCTCGGGCCAAACCACACGGGCTTCGGGAGCGCCGTGGCCATCTCCGTCAGCGGGGCCTGGCGGACGCCCTTGGGCGATGTGGAGATAGACACGGCCGTGGCGGAGGCCATAATGGATAAGGCGGACGTGGTATCCGCCGATGACGAGGCCCATCTCTACGAGCACTCCATAGAGGTCCAGCTGCCCTTCCTCCAGTTCCTCTACGGCCACGATTTCAGGTTCGTCCCGATATGCATGATGCTCCAGGGCCTGAGGACGAGCTCGGAGGTTGGCTCCGCCATAGCCGGGGCCGTGAGGGAGCTGGGTCTCAACGCGATAATCATAGCTTCTACGGACCTGACGCACTACGAGCCCCAGCCCGCTGCGGAGAGGAAGGACAGGGCCGTCATAGAGGCGGTAGAACGCATGGACGTGTCCGGCCTCTACCGGGCCGTGGAGGAGCTGCCTGTGAGCATGTGCGGTTGCGGCCCCACCGCCGCCGCCATGATAGCCGCCAGGGAGCTCGGGGCCACGAGGGGCGAGCTGCTGAAGTACGCAACGAGCGGGGATATCACGGGCGATAGGAGCTCCGTCGTGGGCTACGCCTCCATGGCGCTCGTCAGATAAGCGCTTATACTTGGTTCCCCCGCTCGGGCGTGGGATGGAGATGGCCTTCCCCGAGAAGCTCATCACCGAGGAGGAGATACGCAGGGCGAGGGAGCTCATAAGGGCCGGTTATAGACATGATATCCAGGTCAGGGGCTCGGAGGGCTTCGTCAGGGCTGTTCAAGAGGCCCTCGAGCTCGTCAGGGAGGCCGGGGAAGCCTATTGGGATATGGTGAGGGCCTACATAAGGTCCATAGTGGAGATAGAGGGCTTCTCCCAGCTGAGGCCGGATGAGGCTTGCTTGTGGATGAGCCCGGAGACCGTGGAGAACCCCGTCTTGGCCGCGAGCCTCATCGTCCAGAAAGCCGTCCAGATGAGGAACTACATAGAGGGAAAGCCCTTCTACGGCCATAAGTGCGAGATGGAGACCACAGAAGCCAGGTACGAGTTCGTGAGGGCGCTGAGGGAGAAAGCTCGGGACGGGAGGATAAAGCGCCTATGCGATGAGGTGCTCTCCGAGCTCGAGGCCTCCCTTTACGACCTACTGCCCTGAGCCAGGCCCCCGCACGAACATGCCCCTATCGAAGGCCGCAGGCTCGGCCATGCCCGTCCGCATGTAGGCCCAGCACATGCGCTCCGAGGTGTGGGCGGCCCCTATCTGCCCCCTCCTATCGAGCGTTATCACGCCCATGGGAGCCCACGGGAACTCCTGGAGCACGAGGCCCATACACGCCTGAGCAGCCTCTCGGGCGCCCAGGCCAACTCGCATGAAGATGCAGGCCATCCTGGCCAGCCCGAGCTTTATGGCCACCTCGCCTATGCCCGTCCCAGAGCAAGCGCCCCACCTATCGGCGTAAGTGCCAGCTCCTATCTGCGGGGTATCGGCAATCCTGCCCGGGAGCTTGAGCATGAGGCCTCCCGTGGAGGTAGCAGCCGCCAGACGGCCCTCTTCATCCAGGGCGACGGCCCCTACCGTGCCGCCGAGGAGCCAGGGGTGCTCCCTGACGAGCCTCGGGAGCCTCTTGAAGTAACGGGCCTCCCCGGCCCTCAGCCTCCCCACGGCCTTCTCCCACATCCCGACCCTCTCGGGCGTCTTCAGCTCCGCTTCCTCAAGGCCACGTGCTCTTGCGAGCTTCTCCGCTACCTCGCCCGCGAGGAGGACATGGTCGGTCTCCTCCATCACCAATCTCGCAAGCTTAACCGGGTTCCTCACGCCCCTCACGAGCGCTACAGCTCCGGCCGAGAGCGTCGAGCCCTCCATGATGGATGCCTCCGCTTCCACCTCGCCCAGGAGGTTGAGAACCGAGCCCACGCCGGCGTTGAAGACGGGGTCATCCTCCATGGAGACCACGGCGGCCTCTACGGCGTCTAATGCGCTCCCCCCTCCCGATAACGCCTCGAAGC
>CAYUYX010000153.1:0-3257 GCA_964449495.1 uncultured Candidatus Bathyarchaeia archaeon | reverse complement strand
GGCCTATCGAGGACGTTCAGCTCGACCCTCACATCGGAGAAATCGAATTTCTCCCGCACGAAATCGTAGATGCGCTCTATGACGACCTCCTTCGACCTGAAGTAGGAGGCCTCGTCCGGCACGAAGCGGTCCACGAAGGCCATGGAGATGGTGAGCGTCAGGGAGTTCCCGAGCCTCAGGCCCATGACCTTTATGTCCTCGCCCGTCTCCGGGAACTCCTTCTTGAACTCGGGAGAGTTCAGGAAGCGCTCTACCTCGAGGACCGCCCGCTCGGTCCGGCTCATTGGGGCGTAGCCCACGGCGGCGGACGTATCGTTTGCGCCTATCTTCTCCCGCTTGAATATGTCCACGAGGGATGGCGAGCCCGGCTTGAGCTCCACCTGGTACCGCACGTGCTCGTCCGGGTCCACGAAGCGCATGTTCTTCCTGAACCACTCCTTAGCGGCCCTCACCACGAGCTCCTCTATCGGTATCTCCTCCCCCTCGTAGGCTGTGGTAGCCCTATCGCCGAAGACGAGGAGCATGGGCTTCCTCACCTCCCCGCCGCCGAACCTTATCTCGGCTTCCCCGGCCACGAGCAAGGACTTATCCACGTTGTGGTGGAGGATGCCCCCGAAGCGCCTTATGTACGCCTCGCAGAGGGCGACGGATATGCTGTCCATGATGGCGTCGCATATCGAGTCCGGATGGCCCTTCCCCTTTCTCTCCACGATTTCGAGCTGCTGCATCTCTATGGGGGTCTGCCTCAGCTCGTCTATGAATACGGTCCCCAACCCTCCTTCCTCCGCACCCGGGCTTCCCCCTCTAAATATATGCCTTTCGTTGAAGACTTGTGATGCCGATGATAACCTATGGGAATTTTTAATGGGAGGGATGATTATTAGGGGGAGGAAGGGAATAATTATAAGGGACCCCCCTCCCCTAAGGTTGAAATGATAATAACGGGCTCCCTGATTAGGAAGCTCCGACAGGCCGCGGGGCTGACGCAGAGGCAGCTCGCCGACTTGGCGGGCGTCTCCCAGGCCCACATCGCCAAGATAGAGCTCGGCAAGGTGGACCCGAGGCTCTCCACGGTCAACAAGATACTCGAGGTGCTGACGGAGCGCATGGGGCCGAAGTGCGGGGACATAATGACGAAGGACGTGATTTTCGTGCGCCCGAGCACGACCATCCGGGAGGCCAGCGAGCTCATGACTAAGTACGCCATAGACCAGCTGCCCGTCATAGACGAGGGCGGCAGGGTGGTCGGGACCATAACGGACCGCTGTATAGTGAAGAACCTAAGCCCCAACATAGCGGAGGAGAAGGTGGAGGCCATAATGGAGCCCCCGCTCCCCTGCGTCCCCGAGGACACGAGCTTAGCGAAGGTGCGCTTCCTCCTCGAGGACCATCCCGGCGTCCTCGTCATGCGCGGCGGGGATGTCGTGGGCATCATAACGAGGGCGGACATCATCAGGACCATCTCGGAGACCCTTGAGGTCAGGTGAACCATTTAACGTGCGTCCACGCCTCACCTGCGGTGGTGGGGCTTGCCGGTGCTCGGCTCTGCTGAGGCCGAGCGGGAAGGCCTACTCAGGGTTGCCGAGCTGATGGCGGTAGCGGCCAGGACGGCCCCGAAGGCCCGGGGAATAGACCGCATCAGGACGGCGGTTATCACCGGCGAGGAGCTCGAGCGGATAGCCTCTAAGATGGAGGAGATAGCCGGGGCCACGGGCCTCCACTTCTTCAAACGTGATGCGGACTGCCTCAGGCGCTCCGGGGCCCTCGTCCTAATAGGGGTCGTGGGCTCGAGGCCGAGGGGATTGAACTGCGGGGCCTGCGGCTTCGGGAACTGTGAGGGCTTCAGCAGGGCGAGGGAAGAGGCCGGGGAAGCGGGGTTCCTCAGGGGCCCGAACTGCGCGATGGCCTTGCTCGACCTCGGCATCGCCATAGGCTCGGCCGTGAAAGTGGCCTCTGATTTGAACGTGGACAACCGGGTGATGTTCACCATAGGGGTAGCGGCCCTGGCCCTCGGCCTCATGGACGCTGACGTGGCGATGGGGATACCCCTCTCCGCCACGGGGAAGAACATATACTTCGACAGGAGGTGAAGGAGGCTTAAGCGCCCCCCGCCGCCTCGATTACGCAGCCCTCGGCCTCAGGGTAGGCCTCGAGGTCCACAGGCAGCTCGATACGGGGGGAAAGCTCTTCTGCCCTTGCCCAACCGTCCTCAGGACCGATGAACCGGATATAACTATCGTCAGGAAGCTCAGGCCGACGCAGAGCGAGGTAGGCGAGATAGATAGGGCCGCCCTCTTCGAGTTCGAGAAGCGCAAGACCATCGTATATGAGGCCTACGAGGACACCAACTGCCTCGTCGAGCTGGACGAGGAGCCCCCGCACGAGCTGAACCGGGAGGCGCTTGAGGTGGCCCTCCAGGTGGCCCTCCTCCTCGGCTCAACGCCCGTCGACGAGGTGCACGTAATGCGCAAGATAGTCATAGATGGCTCAACGCCATTCGGCTTCCAGAGGACGTGCGTCGTGGCCATAGGCGGCTCCGTAGAGGTGGGCGGGAAGGCCATCCCAATCCAACACGTGGGCCTCGAGGAGGATGCGGGCAGGAAGGTGGGCGAGGACGGCGATGTGGTTCGCTACAGGCTCGATAGGCTCGGGATACCCCTCATCGAGGTGGCCACCGCCCCCGTCATCGAGAGCCCCGAGGAGGCGAGGCGTGTGGCCCTGGCCATAGGGCGCATAATGAGGGCCACGGGCAAGGTGAAGCGTGGCCTCGGGACCGTGAGGCAGGACCTAAACATATCCATCCGCGGGGGCGCCATAACGGAGGTGAAGGGCGTCCAGGAGCTCGACCTCATCCCGAAGGTCGTGGAGAACGAGGCGGTTAGGCAGCTCAGGCTCCTCGAGCTCAGGGAAGAGCTGGCGGGGAGGGGCCTATCGCCCGATGAGCTGAGACCGGACATCGTGAACGCCACGTCCGTCTTCGCAGAGACGGCTTGCAGGGTGATAAGGAGGGCCCTGAAGGCGGGGGGCGTAGTCCTCGCGCTCAGGCTCCCGAAGTTCGGGGGCCTCCTGGCCAAAGAGATAATGCCCGGCCACCGCTTTGGCAGGGAGCTATCGGACATAGCCTCCGCCTGGTCGGGCCTCAAGGGGATATTCCACACGGACGAGATGCCCGCCTACGGCATAACGGGCGCCGAGGTAGAGGCGTTGAGGGAGCTCGTGGGCGCTGGCCCTCTTGACGCCGTCGTCTTCGTGGCTGG
>CAYUYX010000152.1:0-3265 GCA_964449495.1 uncultured Candidatus Bathyarchaeia archaeon | reverse complement strand
CCGGATATCCCTGAGCCCCTGGAGGTCGTAGCCCATCTCCTCCACGTTGAGGCCGGTGAGGAAGCAGGACCAGACTATGGGCGTGTAGAGCGTCCTGAGGAAGCCCACGTAATGGCGCCCCCAGTAGGACTGCGTGAGCTCCTCGAGCCCCCAACGTGCCACGAGCTTCGCCTCAAGCCCGTCTAAGGCCACTATGAGGAGCCTTCTCCCGCCCTCCGGCGTGCCCCATCGCCTCCCGAGCCATCGCTAAAGCCTTATCACATGGGTAATAGCTTTTCCAGGTGGGAGCCGGAAATGGGGAAGCCAGCCGCCCTCGCGCTCGTTCTGATGACGGCTCTCCTCATCTCCGGGGCTCGTCGCCCGAGCCTGCGCACCGGCGCTCCAGCTTCCCCCGCCCTCCCGGACGTGGATTGGCGCCACTACCACAATTACTCCGAGCTTACGGGCATCCTGGCGGACCTCGAGGCCGCTGCTCCCGAGCTCGTGGAGCTCATCTCGATAGGGAAGTCCTGGCTCGGGAACGACATATGGGCTCTGGCCATCACGAACGAGACGGCGGGCAGGGCGACGATGGGCGTCCTCGTGGTCGGCTACCACCACGCCAGGGAACGCATATCGCTCGAGGTCCCCCTCTACATCGCATGGCGCCTCGTCTCGGAGGCCACGACGAACAAGACCATCGCCTCCCTCCTCGAGCAAGCGGTCTTCTACATAATCCCAGCCCTGAACCCGGATGGCATCGCCGCCTCGGAGCTCAACCCCTGGCACAGGAAGAACCTCAGGCCCGTGGACGAGGACCACGATGGGCTCGTCGACGAGGACCCCCCCGAGGACGTGGATGGCGACGGGAAGATATTCTTCTGGTGGAACGATACGGCGAGCGGCTTCGAGGGCATAGATAACGATGGGGACGGCCTTCTCAACGAGGATTGGCCGGGCGGGGTGGACCTGAACAGGAACTACGGCTTCCGCTGGGACGACCCGAGCGCCATGAGCGGGAGCCCAGACCCCTCCAGGGAGGATTACCGAGGGCCGAGCCCCTTCAGCGAGCCGGAGACGCGGGCCCTGAGGGATTTCGTCCTCGGCCCCGGGACAACGGACATAGTCTTCGCCGTGAGCTACCACAGCGGGGCGAGCTGCGTGCTCTACCCCTGGTCCTACACGTTCGAGCCCTGCCCGGACGACGAGGTGCTCGGGCGCCTGGCCAGGACGTACGGGCTCGTGGCCGGCTATCCCTACGAGCGCTGGGCCATCATGGACTACACGTGCAGCGGGGAATGGGGCGATTGGATGTACGCCGTCGCAGGCGCCCTCCCCCTCACCGTGGAGCTGTACGGCATGTACGATAATGGCACGTGGTGGGACGAGCACGTGGAGGAGGTCGATGGCACGTACTACTTCGGGGACGTATGGGAGTACTTCAACCCGCCCGAGGGACGCATAGAGGACATATGCGCCAAGAACTACCAGGCCCTCCTGGCCACCGTCCTCGAGCTCCCCGAGCTCCTCGAGGTAGCCCCCAGCGGGCAATTGCGGGAGGAGGTCCCCGAGGCATGGTACATCGCCATCGCCCTCCTCCTGCTCGCCATGGGCGTCCTCGCCCTCCTCATCCTGCTGAGCCTCCCGGGCGAGGGGAAGGCGGGTTGGGAGAGCCGCTACCCGTCTTCGTGAGGGATGAGGGCCGCTGTACGGGGTGCGGCTTCTGCGAGGAGCACTTCACGTGCCCCGGCGTTGGGCGTCCCTCCATGGAGCGGGACCCTGCGAGGTGCGTGGGCTGCGGCGTGTGCTTCCTCGCCTGCCCCTATGAGGCCGTCATCGAGGTTGAGGACGCCGGGCCGAGGCAGGAGGTGCGTATAACCGTGGATGGAGCGGCCTACGAGGTCCCCGAGCGCATCACCATAAGGAAGGCCCTCGAGCTCCTCGGCTTCAGCACGTCAAGGCTCCCGGGCGAGGGGGAGCTCTACGTCCCTTGCGAGACGGGCGGCTGCTTCTCCTGCGCCGTGGAAGCGGATGGCGAGCTCGTGCCAGCCTGTATAACGCCCGTCAGAGACGGCATGGCCATAAGGCTCGTCGAGCCAGCCCAGAAGCTCCTCAGGCGCGTCTCCGGCTTCCAGCCCCACCCCGTCGGCGGCGTGGGGACGCCCTGGTGGCTGAAGGACGCCGGGCGCTACATAGAGGTGGCCTGCTTCGCCCACGGCTGCAACCTCAGGTGCCCTCAGTGCCAGAACTTCTCGGTAACGTACGATAATGTCTCCAGGCCCATGGGCCCTGAAGAAGCAGCCCGCAGGCTCACGGCCCTGAGGCGCCTCTACGGCGTGGATAGAATGGCCATTTCGGGAGGGGAGCCCACCTTAAATCGCCCCTGGCTTCTGGCCTTCTTCAAGGCCCTCAGGCGCTTCAACAGGGATGAGAAGGCCCGCTTCCACTTGGACACGAACGCCACCGTCCTCACGCCGGATTACATAGACGAGCTGGTCCTCGAGGCCCGTATAACGGACATAGGGCCGGACCTGAAGGGCCTCGAGCTGGAGACGTTCATGCGCATCACGGGCCTGAGGGACCGGGAGCTGGCGAGGCGCTACCACGAGAACGAGTGGAGGGCGATGCGCTACATAATCGATAACTACTACCCAGAGGAAGTCTTCATGGGGATAGGCATCCCCTACAACCCGGCCCTCGTGAGCCTGGAGGAGCTCAGGGCCATGGGGGACCGCATAGCCTCCATGGACCCGGATGTCCAGGTCTGTCTGCTCGATTACTTCCCGACGTTCAGGCGGAGGGACATCCTGCGCCCGAGCTTCGAGGCCATGCTCGAGGCGAGGGCCGTCCTCCTCGACGCTGGCCTTAAGACCGTCATCGCCCAGACCGTGTACGGCCATGTGGGGCCGTGAAACGCCCCCTTCCGGTTTGCCTTAAATCCCGGCACCTGGATACGGCGGTCGGTCGGTGGGCTTGGGGGAGCGGGAAACACCTAAAGCGGTCCTCCCGGCTGCGACCGCTATATTCGCAGCTCTCCACGCAGCTCTGGCCTCCTTCCCAGGCCCGTTGTTCAGGAGCTGGATGTTCCTCATAATGCCCCTCGAGGGCCTCATTCTCGGGCCAGGCCCAGGGGCCGTAGCCGCCATGATAGGGGGCTCGATAGGGTGCGTGAACCGGGGCGAGGTCATCATCCTCCCCATAGTCGCCCTCTCCGAGCCCATCGGGGCCGCCTGTGCTGCCCTCGCCTTCAAGGGGCGCTGGCGGGAGGTATCGGCCATCTACGCCC
>CAYUYX010000151.1:0-3279 GCA_964449495.1 uncultured Candidatus Bathyarchaeia archaeon | reverse complement strand
GAGGTGAGGAAGCGGGATGATATCCTCTGGGTTGGCCCCGTCCAGGGGGGCCGCTTCCCCGATTTGGTGGCCCGCTCCGCCCAGCTGATGAGCTCCATGCCCTTCGACATCCACGCCCTCGGGAGCCCGACCCCCGTCATGGAGGCGTACAGGTTCGACGTGCTCGTGGACATGATAATGGCCGCTAAGCTCAACCTCCCGCCGGATAGGCCCCTCCACCTCTTCGGAGCTGGCCACCCCATGACCTTCGCCCTGGCCGTGGCCCTCGGGTGCGATATGTTCGATTCGGCGGCCTACGCCCTCTACGCCCGTGATGGACGGTACATGATGGAGCACGGGACAGCCCGCATAGAGGAGCTCTCCTTCCTGCCCTGCGATTGCCCCGTGTGTGCGAGACGGGACCCCTCCGATTTCTTAGAAGCGCCCGGGCCAGAGCGAGAACGCCTCCTCGCCATGCACAACCTCTACGTGTGCGCAAGGGAGGTACGGGCCATCCGGCAAGCGATAGCGGAGGGGCGCTTGTGGGAGCTCCTGATGAGGAGGGCGCACTCCCATCCCTCCGTGCTCAGGGCCGTGAAGGCCATCGCCAGGTACGCAGATGCGCTTGAGGAGCGCTCCCCCGTGCGGGGGAGGAAGGGGATATTCATATTCTCATCTCTGGACATCGCAAGGCCGGAAGTCGTGCGGTACCGGAAGCGCCTTATCGAGCGGTTCTCCCCGAGGCCTGGCCTCCTCCTGCTCCTCCCGCCGCCCCCCTCCAGGCCCTTCAGCAGGTCCCCCGAGCACGAGGCCCTTTTCCACGCCCTATGCTCCTCCCTCGGGCCGGGGAGAGCTGCGGAAATCCAGGTGTGCCTGTACACGGCCCCCTTCGGCCCCGTCCCCCTTGAGCTCGACCAGGTCCATCCCCTCTCGCAGCATGAGGTGGCCGAGCCGGATGAGGAGATGATACGTTACACGGCGGCCCTCACCGCCGATTTCGTGAAATCTAAGGGCCTTGGGCCCGTTCTCCTCGTCTCCGATGGGAGCCCCCTTGCCAGGGCGGTAGAGGAGGCCCTCTCCCAGGCCAACGTCGTACTCAAGGTGCTGACCGAGGAGAACCCCTGGTCAGGGGAGGCCCTGTCGCGGTTGGCGGCGGAAGCAGCACATGCGATATCGGAGGCCCGCGGGCCTCAGGGCACGCCCCCTCCTTTTTAAAACTTTTTATGGGGGGCTAATGTAGGTGTTGAGAGAAGCCGGACGGAGCGGGTAAGCGTGAGGATAAGGTTCTTGGGTGGAACCGGCGAGGTAGGCCGCTCGGCGGTATTGATAGAGGGCGGCGGGGCGAAGGTCCTCCTCGATTACGGCGTTATGCTCGATGACGAGCCGGGCTTCCCCATGCACGTCCCCCCGAGGGAACTCGATGCCGTGGTGATAACGCACGCCCACCTGGACCACTCCGGGGCCGTCCCCATCTTCTTCATAGGGCGGGGCCTCCCCGTCTTCGCCACGAAGCTCACGCTCGATATAGCGAAGCTCCTGCTCGAGGACTTCATCAACCTCAGCGGCTACTACCTCCCCTTCGAGTACATAGAGCTCCAGAACATGCTCTCGTACGCCAGGCCGCTCACCTACGGAGAGCCCGTGGAGGTGAAGGGGATGGAAATCACCTTCCTCAGGGCTGGCCACATCCCGGGGAGCGCCCAGGTGCTGGTGGAGGCGGAGGGGAAGCGCGTCCTCTACACGGGCGATATCAACACGGTCGATACGAGGCTCCTGAGGGGGGCCGAGGTGGATTATGGCGAGCTCGATGCCATCATAATAGAGAGCACGTACGCCGACCAGGATCACCCGCCGAGGGCCGAGGTGGAGGCGGAGTTCGTGGCCCGCGTCGTGAATATCGTGGAGAGCGGGGGAACGGTGCTTGTCCCGGCCTTCGCCGTCGCCAGGTCCCAGGAGATAGCCTGCGTCCTCAGGGCCCACGGCTTCCCCTACGACATCGTCATGGACGGCATGGCCAGGCGGGTTAACCTCCTCTTCATGAGCCACCTGAAGGAGCTGAGGGACCCGGAGCTCTTCATGTCTGCCATAGACGACGTGCTCCTCGTGAGGAAGAAGAGGGACAGGAAGAAGTTCGTGAAGAGGCCCTGCGTCATCATATCGCCGGCGGGGATGCTGAAGGGGGGGCCGGCCGCCTACTACGCCATGAGGCTCGCTGGGAACCCGAGGAACGCCATCTTCCTCGTGAGCTACCAGATACCCGGGACGCCGGGCCATAACCTCCTGGAGGAGGGCACCTACATCGTGAACGGCAAGGTCCAGAAGGTGAGGGCCCAGGTGGAGCGCTTCGACTTCTCCTCCCACGCCGGGATGAGCGACCTCCACGATGTGCTATCAAGGCTGAAGGGCTGCCCGATGATATTCACCGTCCATGGGGCGGAGGGGAACTGCGAGAAGCTCGCCTCCTGGGCGAGGGAGGAGCTCGGCCTCGAGGCGGTGGCCCCCGAGGCAGGGGCGGAGTTCGTGATATGAGGTGAGCTCGTTTGCCCCTGACCGTCGAGCTCCTCAGGGTGGGCCGCGTCGAGCCGCCCGTCTTGGAGGCCGTGAGTTCTGGCCTGAGGGCGGCTTATGAGGGCATCCTCGAGCCCCTCGCCTCCGATACGTCCCTTGATGTCCCGGCCCAGGCGTACGACAGGAGGCGGTATCAGTACTGCTCCTCCGTGATACTCCTCTTCCTCAAGGAGAACTACAGGCCAAGCGGGGACAAGGTGCTCGCCATAACGCACGTCGACCTCTTCGTCCCCCGCCTCAACTTCGTCTTCGGGGAGGCAGAGTGCCCCGGCCGCTTCGCCATAATCTCGACGTGCAGGCTGAGGCCCGAGTTCTACGGGGACCCGCCGAACGAACCCCTCTTCCTCGAGAGATGCGTTAAGGAAGCCGTCCACGAGGTAGGCCATACGCTCGGCCTTCACCACTGCTCGAACCCGGAATGCGTGATGTTCTTCTCGAACTCCATATGGGATACGGACAGGAAGGGCGCAAGGCCCTGTGGGAAGTGCATGCGGGAGCTGAGGGCCCGCCTCGGCCTTTAAGCCCTCACCACCTCGCACCTCAAACGGCTCGTTATGGCATCGGCTTCCTCCGGCCTTACCTTCAAGGTGTATAGGCGCTTGGGGGTGCGGAGCTTCAGCTTGACGACCTCGCCGCTCCTCTTCACGATGCAGTACCTCGCCCTCTCCGAGAGCTCGATGAACTCCTCCGGGTCGAAGACCTCCGTCGGCATTCCGGCCACCGGTTGGCCGG
>CAYUYX010000150.1:0-3306 GCA_964449495.1 uncultured Candidatus Bathyarchaeia archaeon | reverse complement strand
CTTGAGCTCCACCTTCACCCGCAAGGACCGTGCGCCTCACTCCAGGATTATCACTTCCTCCTCGTACCTTCGCCCCTCTATCATGTGGCCCGGCGGGAGGCGCCTCAACCTCCTCGGCGCCAGGGTCTTCCTCAGCTCGGCCTCGAGGACGTGCGCTGGCCTATCGTCCCTGAGCAGGCGGAGCGGGATGTTGAGGAAGAGGGGCCTGGCCGGTATCACGTGCCTCGTCGTCTTATGCGGGAAGACCCGGCCCGAGAGGGCGGTCTCCACCACATCACGCTTCGTTATCCTCGGCGTCATCAGGACGACATCTGCGTCCCCGGAGGAGAGCTTCCTCATAGCGTCCTCCTCGACCTCGAAGCCTATCTGGAGGCCAGAACCTCTCAGGACCTTCTCGACCTTCTTCACGAGCTCCCAGGCCCCCTGCTTGTCCTCGAAGTCCCCGAGGACCCTGGCGTAAGAACGCCCGTCCGTCAGGCCGAGGGCGATGGGAGGGACCCCTACCTCCTCGGGCTCAAGCTCGTCGGAGAACTCCACCCTCAAGCCGAGCCTCCTGCTGAGCGCTCGCACGAGCTCCGGGAGAGGAGGCGCCCGCCTCACGGTCCTGTACCAGCACATGAGCTTTATCCTCGGCTCGTGGTAGTCCACCAGGCAGGCGGGGGCGCGCCTGCACCCGAGGGACCTGAGGGCCTCGACCCTGTGCGTTCCATCGAGGATGACGAACGAGGCCTCGTCTATGATGATTGGGTGCTTCAGGAGGCCATCCCGCCTTATCTGCTCCACGAGCTCCTCGAGGAGGCCGGGGACGACCTCCTCGTGGTGGTGGAGGCGCTCGATATCCACGAGGGCCACCCTGAGCCTTATCGGCTCCTCCAGGGTGAGGATGGACGAGCCCTCATCGCTCACCTTCCGCCCTCCCCGATGACCTTCTCCACCACCTTAGATGCGAGCTCTACGACGGCGGCCGCCAGGCGGTAGGCCTCGGCGGGGTCATCCGCATCCGCCACCATCTGGATTATCTGCTCGACGGCGAGGAGGAGTTCCACCACCTTGTCCGGCGGCCGCCTCCTCTCCAACATGGTGTCGAAGATGAGCATCTCGATGGACCTCGGGTTCCCCAGGCAGTGGTGGATGCAGGCCTGGGCTTTCCTTGCGGCCTCTAAGGAGAAGAGCTGAGAAGAGCCCGTGTTCTCCCTCGCCAACGTCAGCTCCGCCCTCGCCTCCCTTAGATAGCGCAGAGCCCATCCCTTGTTGAAGAGGCCGAGCAGCTCCATAGCCGGCACGCCGCCGAGGTAGGTTAGTTTAAACCAGCTTAAAAATTACCCTGCCCTCCCTCCTCTTCCCCGGGGGACACGAGGCCCCTCGCTATGAGGTGCGTGATGTAGCCGGCCACCCTGTTCCTCACACGCTTCGAGAGGCCCTCCACGAGCTCATCCACCATCTTCTTGTTGTGTTGGTAATCCGTCGTGAACTTATCCGGATACGAGTACACGAGCTCCTCGGCCAGGCGCTTCACCAACCTCGTCCTCACCTTCCCCAAGGCCCAACCACGCCCCTCGTGGTTAGGGCCCCACCGCTGCGTCTTTTATCTCTTGCGCTCGCCCCCGCTGCGGCTCATGACACGAGGATGCCATGGGATGCCGGGACCAGGTCGCCCGCCGCACATCCCCCGAGCCCCCGCTCCATCCCACGCCACATACACCCGCGTCCTGGGTAATGCTCGCCATGTTCCCTCTGCACCCGTTCATCTGGCTCTACATGGAGGTGTATAATGGGGCACATGGGAGGAACGGGGAGGGTATTTCACATAGGACCGAAAAAGTTAAATAGCCTTCCTATCTGAGCTTTCAGATGGAGAGTGGGCGGTATGGCGAGGACCGAGTTTTCACGGGCAGCTGCCTGGAGGCTCTGCAAGCGTGCCGGGGCCGAGAGGGTCAGCCACGCCGCAGCCCGCAAGCTCGCGGAGATTCTGGAGCAGGTAGGCCTCAGGATAGCCAAGGAGGCCCTTGACTACGCTCAGCACGCCGGCCGCAAGACGGTGAAGGAAGAGGACATCGTTATCGCCGCCAAGAAGCTCGTCGGCATCTGAGGGCGGAGCAGGAAGGCGGGCTGGAACCCCCTATTTTTTATGCGTTCCCCCTTCTCCCGCCATGAGGAGGAGGGATGAAAAAGCTTATCCGGTGCTGGGGCCGCGCCCATCGGCCATGCCCCTGACGCCGCTCCACTACTCCCTCGCCTACGCGATGAGGAAGGTCTCGAAGAGGGCGGGCATCGAGCTCGATATGGCTGGCCTCGCCATGGGCTCCTTCGTGCCGGATACCGAGTGCCCGGTCTTCTTCCTGCTCTCCTGGGCTGGCCTATTGGACCCATCTGAGCCCTACGTCGAGGCGAAGCGCCTCGTCCTCCACAGCATCCTCGGCTCCCTGACGCTCGGAGCCCTCATCTCCGTGCTCGTGGTCGTGGCCCTCTACAGGCTCTTCGAGGGGGAGCTCGGCGGGCGGAGGAGGCCCAGTCTAACGGGCCTATACATCTCATCCGCCCTCGGGGCGCTCTCCCACGTCCTCTTAGATGCCCTCCACCATCACTACAACCCCCTCTTCTTCCCCTTCACATGGGATAGCGTGAACGCGCTCGTTCCCCTCGGCGATTTCGGGCTCGGGACCGTAGTGGCCTACTCCTTGGCCATCTCGCTGTGCGTGGCGGCCCTGGTGTTAGAGCGCAGTGCGGGGAAGCGGCTGCTCATCAGGCTCATGTTCGATGCATGAGGGAGCCCGCCCTCAGAGGAGGCCCCTGGAGCGGAAGAAGTCTAAGAGCTTCTTGGCGGCCATCTCCGACGCCATCTTCTGGGCCTCCCTCGTCTGGCCCCCTATGTGAGGGGTGGCCACCACGTTCGGGAGTCTTGCGAGCTCAAGGCTCACGCCCTTTGGGGGCTCTTCCTCGAACACATCAAGGGCTGCGGCGGCCAGCTTCCCGCTTCTAAGAGCCCTCAGGAGGGCTTCCTCGTCTACGACGCCCCCCCTGGACGTGTTTATGATTATGGCCCCGTCCCTCATCATGGCTATCTCCCGCTCGCCTACCATGTGCCTCGTCTGGGGCGTGAGGGGGACGTGGATGGTTATGATATCCGATGAGCGTATGAGCTCCTCGAGGGGGACCATCTCCGCCCCCGTCCGCCTGAGGACCTCCTCCAAGCCGGGCGGCCTCGTCCTCCGGTAGGCGAGGATGCGCATGCGGAGAGCGCTGCATATCTCCGCTACCCTCTGGCCTATCCGGCCGAAGCCGATTATGCCGAGCGTCTTCCCGGCC
>CAYUYX010000149.1:0-3360 GCA_964449495.1 uncultured Candidatus Bathyarchaeia archaeon | reverse complement strand
CTGACGCTCGTGAAAATCCAGCCGGAGGGGGAGGTAGCGCTGTACGAGTACATGGATGTCCTGCGCTCTGCCCTAAGGGGCCTGAAGAGGGGCGAGTGAGGGGCCTCGGCCTTCCGGCCCCGCTCATCACCAACGCTCAGCGCATCCGGCTACCGCATAGGCCCTTGAGGGGGGAGCGAGGGCCTTCATAAAAAGCCAAGGTTTATCCGGGCGAGCGCACGGGCCGGGCGGGGTGGCCGGGGCTGAAGGCCGTGGAGACGTGGGTGAAGGCGCCCCCTCTCCGGGGGGCCAGGATACTGCTCGCAGCAGAGTGCGTGAAGAACCTGTATCCTGACATCTTCTCCCAGCTCTCGGAGGGCCGGGTGGCCCTGACCTGCTGCCCGGAGGCCGAGAACCCCACGCTCCTCATGGGGAAGCTCGCCTCCATCGTTAGGTGCTCCAGGCCCGCCGAGCTAGTGGTCGTGAGCGTAGAGGGCTCTCCCCACTGCTTCCTCCTCCACGCCGCCGTGAACGAGGCCCTCTTCGACGTGGGGGCCAGGGAGCTGCCCGTCCGCCATTACGTCGTGCTGGAGGGGCGCCTCATAGAGGTGAGCGAGGAGGCGGCCAGGGTGGCCAGGTACCTCCACATAGTCCAGAAGGCCATAGAGAAGTGCCCGGAGCTGCTCGAGGAGCTCAAGCGTTATAGCCTTGAGCACCGCTGGGCCAGCGGAACCGGTTAGTGCAGGAGGGAGGCTGCAGTCTTTCACAGGGGCCTTAACCACCGCCTTAGCTTGAGCCACAGCTGGAGGAAGAAGCACGGAATAGGCAGTAACTCCGCAAGCTCGCCCAGAGGGGATGTCTTAGCGAGTATCCGCCTACATAAATCTGGATCCCTTATCCTCTCCGGCATGAGAGCGTACATGAGGTTGCAGAGCAGGCGGGCCGTGTTGCGGGTTAGCTCGACGGTCCCGAGGCCGGGGATGTAGATGAAGCCGTAGTCATCTACGATGAAGGGGAAGGTAGTGCACACGTACTCGCCGTCCACGCGCAGGCCCCCATCCACGAGGTCTACCTCCCAGGTTATCCCGCAGTTCTTCACCACGATGCCGTCCTCCTCGAACTCGATTCTCTTGGACGCGAGGAGCGGCCGTAGGAGCTTTGGCACGATGAGCTTGTGCAGCCTTATGGCGAATTCCTTATCGTGCTCTATTTCCTCGATTGAAGTAACGCCGAAGAGAATCTTGATGGCCTCTTCGTCGCTGAGTCTCATCCGACCTCCTGCGCCCGCCTCCTCGCTCATGAGCTTAGCGGCCCTCAGCCATATGTTGTAGCCCGGGTCCTCGACGAATAGGTGGAAGCCGTCTTCACGGGGCTCTATGAAACCGTATGCAGATGGCCCCTTCACGGCCGCACGGCTTAGCCTATCCCTCAGTATCTCCGCTGCGGCCTCAACGCCGATGCTCCTGTCCAGCAGGTTAAGCTCGAGGGTGAGGAACAGCTCGACGATAGGGCAGCGAGCGATATACCCCTCGGATTCGAACTTCCTGGCCGTTAGGGCCATGAGAAGGGCTTCCTCCTGTGTGAGTTCCACCTCATAGCTCACGAGACCCTCCACCCTGAAGAGCCACTTCCCCGCATCATCGAGGCGGACCAATTCGAGATTAGCACCGAGCGTTTTAGCGGTATAGCGACCACTATCATAGACCTCCTGGAGAAAGGCGGCGTCCTTGCATACTCTCTCGAGCGGTGGCGAGGCCTGGTACGGTATCTCGACTTCTACCTCCCCATTCTCGAGCACGAGGCGTACTCTCCTCTCGTCCTCGATTATGGCCGTCCACTTACGGCCTTTTCTCATGGCTCCTTATCGCCCTTCACCCAGCGTTCAATAGCCTTATAACGGCTATGCTCGACCCCTCCTCGAGCCTCACCGCCTCGAGGGCCTCGATGCTCTTGGCATCCACGACCTTCCCATCTACTACGGCTATGTAATGCCCCTTTAGCACCGCCCTGAGGAGACCCCTCCTCCTGAGCAGCTCCGCAAGGGTAATCCCGGCGATGCGCTCGCCCTCAAAGCGCTCCACGGGCTTCTCCAACAGAGCGACCGCCTGTGCTCGCACGGCCACGCACCCCTCTGTGCGGGGCAGGAGCCCCATTAAAAACTTAACTCCGGGTAATCAGAGGAGCGCAGCTACAGCCCTCGTCGAGGACGGGAGGGTACTCAGCCATTCTAAGCTCGCTCCGAGCCCGCTTCCTCGAGCTTGCGCTTGAAGTACCCGCCGTATAGCTTTAAGGCGCAGAAGCGCCCGCACATGCTGCACGTCCCAGGCACCCGGGGCTTCGCCCGCTCCAGGATGGCCCTCGCCCGCTCTGGGTCCATTGCGAGCTTCATCTGCGCCTCCCAATCCATCCTCGCCCTCGCAAGGGCCATCTCCTCGTCCCACTTGAGCGCTTTACGGCCGAGGCGCACCAAATCTGCTGCATGGGCTGCTATACGGGCCGCAATAACGCCTTCCCGCACGTCCTCTGGCGTGGGGAGGCCTAAGTGCTCGGCGGGCGTTACGTAGCATAGGAAATCTGCGCCTGCGAGAGCCGCTATTGCGCCCCCTATGGCGGAGACTATGTGGTCGTAGCCGGGCGCAACGTCCGTTACAACCGGGCCCAACACGTAGAAGGGCGCCCCATCGCAGACGGCCTTCTGGAGCCTCACGTTCGCCTCCACCTGGTCGAGCGGGAGGTGGCCCGGCCCCTCCACCATGACCTGCACGCCCGCCTCACGGGCCCTGCGGACGAGCTCGCCTATCACGAGGAGCTCCTGCACCTGCGCCCAATCCGTGGCGTCGAGGATGCAGCCCGGCCTGAGCCCGTCGCCTAAGCTGAGCGTTACATCGTATTCACGGGCTATCTCGAGGAGGTAGTCGAAGCGCTCGTAGAGGGGGTTCTCACGCTCGTTGTGGGCTATCCAGAGGGCGTGGAAGGTGCCGCCACGGCTCACCATCCCGAGCCAGCGGGGCTCACGCATGAGGCGCTCCACTATCGCCCTCGTAACGCCGCAGTGGACGGTCATGAAGTCCACGCCATCACGGGCGTGCCTCTCTATGGTCCCGAAGATGTCGTCCTCGTCCATGTCCACTATGGAGCCCTTCCTCTTAGCCGCCTCCACGGCCGCCTGGTATATCGGGACGGTCCCGACCGGCACGTCCACGGCCCTGAGTATCCTGCGCCTTATGTCATCTAAATCGCCTGCCGTGCTGAGGTCCATGACGGTATCGGCCCCGTAGCGCACGGCCACCCTGGCCTTCTCCACCTCGAGCCCCGGGTCGCATAGGTCGGACGATGTGCCGACGTTGGCGTTCACTTTCACCCTTAGCCCCTCGCCTATCC
>CAYUYX010000148.1:0-3370 GCA_964449495.1 uncultured Candidatus Bathyarchaeia archaeon | reverse complement strand
CGGGAGCTGAGGCGCTCTCTAAGGGCCCTCTCCTCCTCGGTTAGCTTGATGAGGCGCTCCTCAAGGGAGGAGATGGCTTCCCTGACCTCTAAGGCTCTCTTGGACAGCTCCCTCAGCTCGAAGAGGAGCCCACAGGCCCTGAGGGCCTCGAGTTCCCGCCTGATGAGCTCTTTCCTCTTTAGGTCGTTGACCTCCGCCTCGAGCTCTCCCAGACGGGACGATATCTCAGCGGCCCTCGCCCTCGCCTCCCTTATGGCTACCTCGGCCCGCCGAAGCCTCTCCTCAGCTTCCGCCCGTTCCTCCTCGTAGCTCTTTATGCCGAGACGCTCCTCCACGAGCTCCCTCAGCTCCCAGGGCCCCATAGAGGCCATCTCCATAACCCTCCCCTGCATTACGATGTTCGGGCCGGAGGGGCTTATCCCTGCGGTGGAGAGGAGCCTCAGGAGCTCCGAGCGAGATATCCTCCTCCCGTTCAACCTATAACAGCTCTCGCCGCCCGGGCCGAGCTCCCTCGATAAGCTGACCGTTTTGGAGGGCACAGGGAGACCGCCGTCTGAGTTATCGAGCACGAGCTTCACCACGGCCTTACTGGCCCCCTTCCTTATCAGCCCGGAGAGGCTCCTGACCCTGAGGCGGCACGGGCTAAGCTCCCCGAGGGCGAAGGCTATGGCGTCCACGATGTTGGATTTCCCCGAGCCATTAGGGCCGGTTATGACAGTCAGACCGCCATCGAACTCGAGCTCGACCTTCCCCGGCCCGAACGTCTTGAAGTTCCTCAGCTCCACCCTCGCTATCCTCGGCATCCTCCGCCCCCTCGTGGAGGCGGGTAAAAGGGGGCTCTACACGGGCGATTTCAGGCTAAGAGCGCCCCTCACCGCTAAATTTAAGTCAGGGGATAGGTGCCATCTCCACCGGGGAAGCCGGGGCCGTGGGCTAGCATGGTAGGCTGCGAGCCTCGGGAGCTCGTGGTCCCGGGTTCAAATCCCGGCGGCCCCACCACATCCGGTCGTATCTGATATACGCCCGCCGGGGCCGAGGGCTCTTTATTGGCCAAGGTCATGGAGAATTCGATGGATAATGGTTAAAAATTTGATGTTCTCACTTGATAAAGATGTTTGTTACGTAAATGACTTTCTCCTCCTTATCAACGTAGAACACAATCCTATACCTGCCCACCCTAATCCTGAAGGTCCTCTCCATGCCGCGTATTTTCTCCACATCCAGCCTCCTCAGCACGGCCGGGTAGTGCTCAAGGCTCTCTATAACGTCTAATAGCCGAGCCCTCACCTTCTCATCGGCCAGTTTCTTGATGAACTTCCCCACCCTCCGGTGGATCCGAACCACGTAGCCCATCGCCCGGTGCGTAAGGGGCCAGCGACATATAATTTACTCCTTGAGCTCCTCCAAAGTCATGTATTCGCCCCTCTTCATCTCCTCTAAAGCCCTGCGAACCTCCTCCAGCTCCCCGGGGCTCAGCTCGGCCTCGGGCAGGCCCTCAATCAGGAGGGCCTCTATGAGGTCTTCTAGCCTCCCGATCTCCTCACGCACCTTCCTCACCTCCTCGTAGATCATCTCTAACGTTATGGCCCTCCCGCCCGACATACCGTATCACGCTATCGGGGCGAGGCGGACATATAAATTGCCCGACCACTAAGGCGAGAAGCCTTATAACTCTAGGGCATTACCTGGCCTGGGTGGACCGGTCTGTCCTACCGTGGCGTTATTGAGGAGCCAGATGAGCAGGTCCTCCGACCTGAAGGCCACCCTGGCCATGTCCAGCCTACTGGCCTCAAGCTCCTCGAGCCCTATGGGCCCCCATCCGGCCACGGGGAAGGCCGCCTCCCTGAGGCCCTTCAGGTCAACCACCACGGGCATGAGGCCATGTTGGCCGAGCTCCCTCAGGAGCCTCCTTGCCATCCACCTGGCGAAGGTGGACTTGCCCGAGCCACCGAAGCCTATGAGGATGATGGGGCTCGGCGCCTCGTAGACGATTTCCTTGAAGAGCTCCTCGAACACATCACGCTCGGGCAGGACGGACACTCCCCTCAGATATCAGGCTGCCGTGGGCTAATAAGCCTTCACGAAGAGGCCGAACCGCCTTCAGAGCGGTCTTTCTTCAGGCGAGCTGAGAGGCTCTCAAGGCGGCCCTTCAGCCTACCTCCGCCCCTTCCGGGCCGAGCTTAATCTTGCTGACCACGCCCCTGAACCTCCGCCCGCACTGAGGGCACTGGAACATCCCCATGATGGTTACGGTTATGCGCATCTTCTTGTCCGGGAAAGGCGCCACCAGCTCCCACGTCTTGTAGGGCTCTGCCACCTCGGCCCCGCAGTCCGGGCATCTTCTCGGCTTAGCCGGCCTAACGGGCTTGCGGCTCTTCCTCGACCCCCCTTCCATCGCTTCCAAGAGGGGCGGGGCCGTCCGCCTTTTAAGGCTTGGGGACATCAGCCCCTTTAAGGCCCGGGGCGAGCATAACGGCCGGGGGCCCGGCGAACCGGTGTCGCTCGTGTGCAACGCCAGAGAGGGCTTCCTCACGCCATCGCCTGGCGTCGAGCTCCACTACGTGGACATAGGGCCGAGGGAGGGGAGGCCCCTCATCTTCATACACGGGCTGACGGCCAATACGGCGTTCTACGGGCCCCTCCTCCATGCCCTGGCCCGGCCCTGGAGGGTCATCGGTCTCGACCTCAGAGGCCACGGGCTGAGCTCGAAGCCAGAGGGCGGGTACACGCTCCCCCGCCTCTCGGAGGACATCCGTGCTTTAGCGGAGCACCTCGACATCACCTCCTATGTCCTCGTCGGCCACTGCCTCGGGGCCATAATCTCCCTCTACCACGCAGCCCGGGAGCCGGACGCAGTAGAGGCCCTGGTGGCCGTAGAACTCCCGTCCCCGGTGATGAGGCCCTCCCTCAACCACCTCTCGTGTTGGACGTGCGTGGCCCTCGCCAGAGGCCTCTCTGCGCTCGGGAGCCCGGGGCGTGAGGCAATCTTCCTCATGGCCCTGGCTTCCCTCATGCCTGAGGGGGCGGGGAGGACGCTGAGGAGGTGGTTGAGCTCAAATATCGTTCAGGACGGGCGGACGGGCCTGAGATGGGCTTTCTCGTGGCACGCCGTCGCCGAGATAATGCGGGGGCTCCTCGGCCTCGATGTATCGGGCTTGCTGAAGGCGGTAAGATGTCCTGTCCTGCTCGTCAGGGGCTCGAGGGGCTTGTTCTGGGCCTCGGATGCCGAGGAGATGGCCAGCCTCCTCCCGGAGGCCAGGCTCATAACGGTTCAGAAGGCCGGGCACATCATATTCACCGTGGCCCTTGGCCCCCTCTCAGGGGCGATAAGGCGCTTCCTTGAAGATACGCTCGGTTAAAGGCCCTCACG
>CAYUYX010000147.1:0-3389 GCA_964449495.1 uncultured Candidatus Bathyarchaeia archaeon | reverse complement strand
GGAAGGCTCCTGCGCTCCCTGAGGGCTGAGGGGCAGAAGAGCCTTTTAGAATGGCTGCCTCCCGGGGCGAGGAAAGCCCTAAGCCCCTCTGGCCAGGAGGCCCCGCTTAAGTACCTCAGGATGCCCTGGCGCATCAATTGGAGCGCTCTCTCAAGGGCCTACGAGCTCCAGCCGAGCGATTACGAGGGGCTTCTGGCCATAAGAGGGCTTGGCCCCGCCACGGTGCGGGCCTTAGCCCTGATATCGGCTCTTGTCTATGGCGAAGAGCCTTCTTGGCGAGACCCAGCCCGCTTCTCCTTCGCCTTTGGAGGCAAGGACGGAGTTCCCTATCCCGTGAATAGAAAGCTCATGGACGAGGCCATCTCGCTCCTGGAGGAAGCAATAGAGAAGGCGAGGATAGGCCAGGAGGAAAGGCTGAGGGCGCTCAAGAGGCTAAGAGCGCTTTTGAGGGGATGAGATGCCTTTCCCTTCTCCATGCCCTCATGATGCTGATTACCCAAAGAACTCCGTGAGCTTTCTCTGCTCTATCACGTCCTTAAGCAATCTGCTGGCCCTCAGCCAGAAGCGCATGGGTATTGCGAGCTTCTTCGCTGCAAGAGCGAGGGCCTCTCTCGGGTCGTCGGTTCTCACCGGCTCGGAGCGCAGAGCGGCCCTCAGGCTCTCCCTAACCTGCCAGACGCCCACGGGGATTGTGTAACTCGGGCGCACCTCCCTGAATACCACGGCCCTGGCCTGCCTCCTCCGGCGCTCTAAGGCCTCTGCCACCGCGAGCCTTGCGGCATAGTAAGAGCCCCCCGGCCTGGCGTAGGTAGTCCTCCCGAAGCGCCCCTCCCAATCGGATATGATGCTCACCTGCGCCTCCGGGTTCCACACTGCCCCGGGCGCCCACGCCTCCAGGAGCTCGAAGGCCCACGGCTCGGGCATGAGGATGACCACGTAATGGTTGTCTAGGAAGGAGGCGCCGTACACCTCGAAGCGCCCTATGATTGGGTAGCGCTTCAGGCGCTCTATGAGCGCTATGGATAGAATGCTGTCCACGGCCGTTATGCTCCACCTCGTCGGGACAAGGCGCCTGAGCTTCCCGAGGCCGAGGGCACCGATGCTGAAGGCCCTCTGGATACGTGATACGGGGACCCCCCGTTCGTAAAGCCATAGGACAGCATCCCGGGCCCTCATATCGGTATCTGAATAAGCTCTCTCGAGCTTTCTATCCCACCGCCCGACATCTACATCGAGCGCCCTGAGGGGGGCGGAAGGGCCGAAGGGCTGAAAGCCCTCGTCGAGCACGACGGTCTTCCTCGGCTCAGATGAGAATACCGCTTCTGAGAAGACGGACCTATCCGATAGGGCGAGCTCCAACGTCCTTTCCATGAGCCTCCCGGCCTTCTGCGGCTTCCTCACGTCGACCAAGAACTTCCCCCTCACGAGGGAGGCCCTCATGCGGACTATCTCTGCCAGGGGGAGGCCGAACCATTCCTCAGGCCTATCGAAGAAGCCCGTATCCGCTTCGACGGGCGGGATGAGGGGGCCCACGCTCACGTGCGGGTAGCCTACTCGCCCCACGAAGATGGCCGGGGGGCTCCGCCCCTCTACCTCACGCCCTCTGAGCTCCGGCATGTGGGATGCGTAGAGCCTCAGGGCCCTCAGGAAAGGGCAGTCCGTGCGCCCGCAGAGGCCCTTCCCCTTGCACCTTATGCACAGCGTCCTGGCGTAAACGACGCTCACCGAGCTGACGAAGCGCTTCCCGGTCTCCGGGGGGATGCCGAGCTCCGAGAGGACCCTCGGGTCCTCCACGAGGCCTTCCAACCACCTGAGCCTGACGGGAACCCGCTTGCCCCGGCTCCCCCTCGGCCGTATCGGCATAGGCCCCGCTTCAGAGGGGGCTATCGCTCCTTAAAAAGAGGGGGTGCTGAGGGCGTGGAGAATAGAAAAAGAGGGGGAGGCCGGGTGAATTAACGCCTCAGGGCCGGGTAAACCACGATGCTCTCCTTGGGCACTATGATGGCGAGCTTGAGCAGCCAGCCCCTGACCTGGTAGAGGCAGGCGGCGCCCACGGCCTGGCGTTCTCCCGACTCATCCCACACGAGGGCCTTGTTGGCGAAGGCGAACGTCCCCCTTATGAGGCCGGGCTTCACCTGGAGCCTCGGCCTCGTTGAGCCGCAGAACGGGCTTACCCAGGCCACCTTGACGGGCGTCCTGAAGCCCTCCTCCGTGTGGAGCCATGCCTTGGCCCTGAGGCCTATCACGAAGCCCGCGAGGAGATGACCGCCCTCTGCCTCGGTGGGCCAGCCCGAGATGCGGAAGGCGGCCGCCAGCACCACCCGGCCGTGCACGTCGTAGGCCACGAGGGAGCGGTTCTGGGGGCCGCCCTCGCCGTAGATGGCCATGACCGTCGTCCCGAGCCTCGGGTGGTAGAAGGCCATGAGGGCGACCGTTATGTTGATGTCGTAGTAGCCGCTCTGGCCGTAGGACGGGTCGGTGTAGTTCACGTACACCTGGCCCGTGCTCTTGAAGCCCATGGCGAGGCCCACCGGCCGCCCCTGCCGCTTTATCACCCTGAAGTCCGTGTGGACCCACGTGATGTTCCTTGCGCTTGCGAAGGCCACGACCGTCTTATTCCTGGCCTCGGCCACCCCCACGAAGGCGAAGAGGTAGGCCAGGGCCGTGGTGTGCTCCCGCCCGTAGGCGACGAGCGTGTACAGGACGGCGGGCATCCTGCCCTTGTGGGCCCCGAACAGGACAGCCCCTCTGAGCCGGATGCTCTCCACGAGCGCTCCTCTTGCTCCGTCCTGAGGCCCTGCGGGGGCAGGAGAGGCCGTTGGCGATGTGCTTCCACCGGCCCCTGCTACGGCCGCGTAAGCCATCATCCCTCCGGAGAGCGAGAGGGCCACCAGCACGAGGGCGATGATGCTCTTCCGCACGTCCATCTCTCTCACCGGTCCCCTCTACCGACTGGGGCTTTTAAATCGAAGGCACGAGGCATATAGACTAATCATCCACAACCCTTTTATATAGCCTGCACGAGCCTGGGGCGAGATGCTCGCATGGTTCATCGGCTTTAGCACAGCGATGGAGATAGCCGAGGGCCTGGTAGCCCTTCTCACGTGCTATTACGCCCTGAGGTTCTACGGTCTAACGGGCGAGAAGAGCCTCCTCTGGTTCCACGTGGCCTTCCTGCTCCTCGGCGTGGGGCTGATGGCCCACGGCATCTCCACGGGCGCCGTGCTCTTCTTCCTCGTCTCCCGCTTGGGCCCCGCCCTGGCCATGGGGATTCTCAGGGCCATGGCGCTCGTGCTCTTCCTCTGCGAGGCCGTGGGGTACGGCGCCCTCACATTCTCTTACGTGAGGACGGGCCGGGGGGAGGGGCCCGTCCTCACGTAAGAGAATGT
>CAYUYX010000146.1:0-3434 GCA_964449495.1 uncultured Candidatus Bathyarchaeia archaeon | reverse complement strand
GGTAGCCCTTCAGGATCGGGTAGGCCTTGATCTCCCTTATCATCTCGTAGGCATCCCGCTCGTCTATGGGCGCTATCCTGAACGTAACGTCCTTGAGTATCTCCACGAAGACGCCCCCGAGGCCGAACATGAGCGTCTGGCCGAACTGCGGGTCCTTTATGGCGCCCACTATGACCTCCGCCACGCCCTTGGGGGCCATCTCCTCCACCAACACGCCCAATATACGGGCTCTCGGGACGTGGCCCCTCACGGTGTCGAGGATGCGCTTGAAGCCCTCGCGGACGCCATCCGCATCGAGGACGTTCAGGAGGACGCCCCCCACGTCCGTCTTGTGGAGGACATCCGGCGATACTATCTTCAGGACGACGGGATAGCCGATTTCCTCTGCGAACTCCACGGCCTCCTCCGGCTCGGAGGCGACCTTGAAGCGGGGGACGGGAATGCCATATTCGGCGCAGATGGTCTTCGCCTCTGGCTCAAGGAGGTGCTTGCGCCCTTCCTCGTACGCCCGCTTTATTATCTCGGAGGCCCTGGCGCTCAAGCCAGCACACCGGGCTCGAGCTACCCGCATGGCTAATTATGCTTTGCCTCTCGTGCGCAACCCGGGAAATAGGATATCCGAGGGCGCCCCGGGCCTATCCCCTGAACCTGGTCATGAGCGCCCTGCGCTCCGCCTCCATCACGAGCTCGTAGAAGCGGTCGGAGAGCCCTGGCTCAGCCGAGAGGATGCGCTCCACGTCATCCGGCCTCAGGCCCTTCCCGCAGAGGGCCACGAAGGCCGCCTTCCCATATCTCTCTACCAGCTCCGCCGTCTCGAGGGCCTTGTCGAGCAACCTGCGCCCCCGCTTCGTGAGAGAAGAGCCCTCGCAGGCTTTCTCGGCCATCCGGTAAACTAAGTCCTCATCCTCGTTCAGGACGCCCAAGGCTCTCGAGCCGCACCTCGGGCATCTCGGCCTGTCGGGGAGCTCCTTGGCCCTCGCTGTCGCTACGTAGGACCAGCACTCCGTGCAGACGAGCACGCGGGCCTCGCTGAGGAGGCGGGCTCTCGTGGCCTCCACGAGGATGCGCCTCATCCTCTCGGGCGGTATCACGGACGTCTTCATGCTCAGGCGCTCGAGCCCCAGGAAGGCGATTGGGCTTATCTCCCCAGCTGGCTTCGCCAGCTCGAGCACTTCTATCCGGCCAGAACGTATGTCGGATAGGACCTGGCAGGCGTGCTCGATATCGAGGTCGAAGGTGAAGACCTCCTTGAGGGCCTCCTCGTATATGGCCGTCCCCTCGAAGCTCTGGACGAGCTTCTTCATGCTTATGGAGCCCAGGTCCGCCCATTTCTCGAGGGCGCCGAACCTCTGGGCAACGTGGATGAGCCTGCGCTTGAAGATGCCCGTGCGCACGACAGCCCTCCTTATGGCGTCCTCCACGCCCTCCCGCCCCATCTTAGCGGCCTCCATGATGAGGGAGAGCACATCTCGGCCCGCGAGCTCTCCTCGCCCATGTATTATTATCCTGTAGGGGTCGTGTTGGACGAGCACGGCGAGGCCTATGCGCTCCGTTGCGAGGTGGCCGATGAGCTGGGCGAGGGCCCTGTTCGTGAGGGAGCCGAAGTGGGCGTGAATTATCACGTACTCATCCCATTCCTCCACGAGGACCCTCTCGTGCGTCGGGGCTGGATAACCGAGCCTCACGTGCTCGACCGTCTCCCTTATGGCCCTGAGAGCCGTCTCGAAATCCGTTGGATAGCGCCGAACGAGCTCGGAAGCTATGTCCTCTGGCCTAAGGCCCGAGCGGAGCCCCTCTTCCACGAGGGCCCTTATCTGGCCGACCTCCTGGGCCACCTCGAAGGGGACGGGTATCTCCTCGCCCACCCAGTTCGGGATGGCGCCCGTCGGGTCATCTACCTCCCGCACGTACACCTTGTCGCCTCTAACGGCGATTATCACCCAGGGGCGCCCCCTTATCACGAACTTCACGCCGGGGCGCCCGTACTCGGCCACGAAGCACTCGTCCAGGATGCCGACCGGCATGCCCTCGGCCTCGTCTATGACCAGGTACTGCTTCTCATCGGGTATCATGGACAGCGTGCCGAAGTAGTACTCGTACAGGGCCTTGGAGCGCCTCGGCTTCACGGCCACCATGTCCTCCTCGGAGACCCAGGCCAGCCTCGGGAAGCGGTTGTGCATGTAATCGAGCACGGCCGCTATGTCCTTTAAGGTGAGGTCAGCGTAGGGATAGGCCCGCCTGAAGAGCTCGTACAGCTCGTAGAAGTAGACACGCCCCCTCCTTATCAGCTCGCCAGCTATCTGGTGGGCCAGAGCATCGAGGGGGCGCTCGGGTATCTTGAGGGGCTCAAGCTTCTCTTCAAGAGCCCTCCTGGCTATGGCCATGGCCTCAAGCGTGTCGTCGGAATCCATGGTTATTATCACCCCCTTCGCAACCCTATCGAGCCTGTGGCCAGCTCGGCCAACGCGCTGCACGAGCCTTGTTACCTGCCTCGGCGACATGTACTGGATGACGAGCTCCACCCGCCCGATGTCTATGCCGAGCTCGAGGCTCGATGTGGCCACGAGGGCCTTCAGCTCCCCGCCCTTCAGACCCTTCTCCGCCGCTATGCGGGATGGCTTCGAGAGGGAGCCGTGGTGTATGGATATGGGGAGGTCGAGGTCCCATACCCTGAACCGGCTGGCGAGTACCTCTGCTATCGAGCGGGTGTTCGTGAAGACGAGCGCTGACTCGTGCTCCTCTATGAGCTCACGCATAACCCTCAGCCTGGCGGCCACCTCGGGGTGCGTGTAGAGGGTCTCTGCGAGCTTCCTGTCCTCCTCCGTCGCCTGGGGGAAGACGACCTTCAGGTCCATCATCCTGGCCACGGGGACCCGGACTATCTCCACGGGCCGCCCGTTCCCCACGAGGAAGCGGCCCGCCTCCTCCGGCGAGCCTATGGTGGCGGAGAGGCCGATGAGCTGGGGCTCTTGGTCGAGCGCCTCCCTCAGGCGCTCAAGGGCCAGGGAGAGCTGGCTGCCCCGCTTCGAGTCGAGCATCTCGTGGAGCTCGTCTATTATCACCCAGCGCACCGCCCTCAGGTGCTTGCGCATCAGGCGGCCGAGCAGGATGGCGTTGAGCGTCTCGGGCGTCGTTATGAGCACGTCGGGCGGGCTCCTCGCCTGGCGGGCCCTCTCCCTCTGCTCCGTATCGCCGTGCCTGACGGCCAGGCGGAGGTCAAGCCTCGTGCACCACCACTCGAGCCTATCGAGGAGGTCCCTGTTCAGGGCCCTGAGGGGCGTTATGTAAAGGACCTTTATGCCCCTCGGCCTATCGGGCTCCGTGATAAGCATGTGGAGGACGGGCAGGAAAGCCGCCTCGGTCTTCCCCGTGGCCGTTGGAGCGATGAGAAGGACGTTCTTGCCGGCCAGGATAAGTGGTATGGCCTTTTCCTG
>CAYUYX010000145.1:0-3444 GCA_964449495.1 uncultured Candidatus Bathyarchaeia archaeon | reverse complement strand
CCCAGAGCAATTGCCCGCCGGGGGGCAGGAGTGTGCGATAGAAGAGCGCCCGCAGACCCCCATGGCCCTGGCCGAGAATCACGGAGGGGGGCCGAGGCCGGAGGACAAGGCGAGGCCGAGGCCAGCGCAGCCCTACGTGCACGAGGGAGACCTAATCCTCGATGACAACGATTACCTCTTCCTCGGCTACGTGGACTTCCACGTCATAGGGAACGTGATAATAAAGGATAGCGCTATGCTCTGGCTCGACCACGTTACCTTCTTCATCAACCAGAGCTACGCCAATCAGTACGGCATATACGTGATGGATAGTGGCCTCCTCAAGTCCTTCGACTCCAGGATATTCAGCAACTTCCCCTTCAACATCACGTGCGAGGACCTATCCTCCCTCGACGCCTACAGCACCCGCCTCGAGTGCTCCATGACCTGCAAGGACTCCGCCCTCATCAGCCTGAAGAACTGCACGGCCTTCACCGTGAGCTGCTACGGCGGCATTACAGAGCTCTTGAACGGGACGAGCGCTAACCTTGCGTTGGCCTTCTACGGCTCCACCACGGGCTCCCTCTCCGTTTCCCCGGGCGAGTTCTCCTATTGGTCCCTCTCGGACAACACGACCATAACGGGCGCTTCCTTCCGGCTCTGCGTAGAGGACGCCACCGTAACTGGTTGGTCGTTGTGCATAGGCGGGAGCGCCAACATAGAGGTCAGCGATTCCGAGCTCATGATAGTCAACTGCCGCGATACGGCCCGCCTCAACATGTCCGACACGGGCTTCGGGGGCGTCATATGCTCTCGCCACTCCCACGTGAGGCTCGTGGGCTGCTCCGGGTCCGTCCTATCGTGCATGAACTTCACGCACGTGGAGGTGAGGGATTCGGACGTAGGGCTCTCCCTCGTATTGGAGGGCTTCTCGCCCGATGGGCCCCTCGCCCTCCAGCCCGGGGAGGTGGACGAGTTCTCCATAGAACATGGCTTGAGCCTCCACCTCGTGAACACGTACGTGCGGGGCTGGGAGCTCGGGCTCATAGACAGCGCCCTCACCATAGAGGACTCATCGCTCAGGGGCCTCTCCTGCTATGGCTCGACGGAGGTGGAGGTGCGGAACGCTACCATAATATACGTCTTCCTCGAGGACACCTCCCGAGCGGATATATACAAGTCGACGCTGAGCTCTGCGTACTGCTACGGCTCATCGAGGCTAAGGCTCTTCGGGACGAGCCTCTTGCCCCTGGTGGACGTGGGCGATTATGCCGAGGTCCTCGTCTTCTGGTACCTCGATGTCAGGACCACCCTCGCTGGCGAGCCCAGGGCGGGGGCCGAGGTATCTGTTTACTTTGCGAACTCCTCCCTCGCCGATAGCAAGACGACGGGCTCGGATGGCCTCGCCACCTTCTTGCTCATGGAGAAGCGCATAAACTCCACGGGAGAGTGGCCCCTCGGGCCCTACCACATCGTGGCCTCATACGACCTCTACGAGGAGGAAGCGGATGTCGAGCTCACGGATAACATGGCCATAACGCTCGAGCTCGGCTTCGAGCTGAAGGTCAGGTGCGTGGACGGAGATGGCGATTGGCTATCCGGCGCCCTCGTAATCGCAGGAGGCCTCTCCGCCCTCACGGGCCCCGATGGATGGGCGCTCATAGATGGCCTGAAGGCCGAGACGACGACCGTCGAGGTGCTCGTGTGGGGCGTTAAGGTGGCGGAGGTCCTGCTCGTCTGGGGCTCGAACTTCACGGGCGATGTGGCCATAGAGCCGTTGGAGTGCGCCGTCTACGACGTGAACGTCCTCGTGCGGTACGAGGATGGGCGCCCGGCCGCCAAGGTCCTGGTTACCCTCCTCTGGCTCAACGAGACGGGCATAATGACGCTCTCCACGAACTCGACGGGCTGGGCCGTCTTCAAGAACATCCCCGCCGGCTCCTACAAGGTGAAGGCCGTGAAGGAGGGCTACGAGGACGTGGAGAAGTACATACTCCTCGAGGTGGAGGACCAGCTCGTGCAGATAACGCTGAAGCCCGCCAAGCCCGGCGAGGAAGGCGGCCCCGAGGTACCGTGGAACATCCTCACGTACGCCGTCGTGGCCTCCATGGCCTTCATCGTGGCGGTGGCCGTGGTGGCCTCCCTGAGGCGGAGGAAGGCCGTTAGATGAAGTCGAGCAAGCTGAGCTGGCCCCGAGCAGGCCTCCTGGGCTCAGGGGAGCCCTCCTCAAATATATCTATTTGGCCGTAAACCCCGTCGTAGCCCGGGATTATCTTCACGCGCCCTTCCCTGACCCTCAGGATGGCGTCCGCCACGGCGTCTCCTGCCACGGCCCTCAGGGCCTCGGGCTCCGCATCGAGGAGGACGGAGTACTCATCGCCGAACTTCCCCACCAGGGCCTTGTACGTGCGCCATACCTTCTCGTCCCTCGGCCCGCTCGCCCCCACGGCCCTCATTATCACCTCGGAGAGGGGGAGGAGGTGCACGAAATCTATGGCCCCCTCCGGCCTGAAGCCGGGCGGCCTGTCAGCCAGCTCCTCGACCCTCTGTTCGACGCCCTTCGTGAGCGGCCTGCCGCATATCGGACATCTGTTCCCGAGCCTCATGGCCTCCTCCGGGGGAAGCGCCACGCCGCACTTCCGATGGCCCGACCAGTGGTACTTCCCGTACCTGGGGTCCACCTCTATGGTCATGAGGAAGCGCCCCCTGTCCTTGCGCCTTATGGCCTCTACTATGGCCCTGTACGAGAACTCGTCGGGCTCCAGCTCGAAGACGTTGGCCTCCCGGCCGATGCGCCAGGGGTAGAAGGAATGCGAATCGCTGTTCGATACGAGCGTCAGCCTGTCCAAGGCGCTGACACGCCAGTTCATGGGCGGGTCGGATGAGAGACCCGTTTCTAAGGCGTGTATATGGCTCGTCATATCCTCGTAGCAATCCTCGAGCCTGTCGAAGCCGCTGAAGGCGCCGAAGAGGCTGAACCAGGGCGTCCAGGCGTGGGCCGGTATGACCTCCGCCTCCGGGCAAGCCTCGAGGACCTCCTCCACCAGCTCGGCGGGGCTCATGGCCAGGGTCGGCCGCCCGTCCGAGCTCAGGTCCCCGAAGCGGGCCAGCCTATCGTTCACCTGTTCTGCGGCCTCGAGAGAGGGGAGGAGCAGCACGTGGTGGATGCGGTGGACCCGCCCATCTACGTCCGATTCGGAGACCGTGCATACCTCCCCGGTCGTCATGAAGCGGACGGGCGAGCCCTCGGGCTTGACCGGCCCGTAAAGGCCGGTGTCATCTTCCTCCTCAAGCCAGGCCCTCAGCTCCCTCAGCCACGCCGGGTGAGTGCAATCGCCCGTCCCGACGACCGTGAGGCCCTTGAGCTGGGCGAAGACGGCTATGTGCTCTACGTCCATCTTCTTGCTCGTCGCCCGGCTGTACTTGGAGTGGATGTGGAGGTCAGCCACGACCCTCAACCGCTTC
>CAYUYX010000144.1:0-3461 GCA_964449495.1 uncultured Candidatus Bathyarchaeia archaeon | reverse complement strand
GACTTTCTCGACGGCGTCCTCTGGCTTGACGGCCCTCACTTCCTTCTTGAACTTCGTCTTCCAGTTCGGCTTCCTTATCAGCCCCTCGACCCTGAAGTTCCGCACGCGCACCTGCTCCTGCGCCATTCCCGGCTTCACCGCCCTGGCCGCTACGCCGGACCAACATTTAAAAATCCTTGCTGGCCGGGACGGGGCCTCCGGAAGCGTAGGAGGATTTGTGGGCCTGGGTCCAAATGTCCATAATAAGGACGTGAGCACCGCCTTAGCGATGCCAGGCCAGCGGCAAGGCCCGATTTCAGGGCGATTATGAGGCATCACACGAGGAGGGGCCCATCACCGCTGCATGCGTGGCCGAGAAGGCCAGCGCCAGAGCAACGCTTATTTAGGCCTCTTTCCCCGAGCTCATGGGGCCTAAGGGCCGCTTACTCCCAATTCTGAGCGATATGGGGGTCTGGTATGTTAGACGCCCTGCTCCTCAAGGCGGTAGCTGGCTCCGTCTTCCTGGCCGTTTACCTACTCATACTGCTCGGCCTGAGGGAGCTCACCGTGGCAAGCCTGGCTGGCGTCGCCATCCTGCTCTTAATGCGCATCCTGAGCCCGCACGCCATGTGGTTCTACGTGGATTTCGATTTGGTGGCCCTCCTCATGGGCACCATGGTCGTCGTGGAGGCCCTGGACGACGTGGGCTTCTTCAGGTGGGTCGGCCTCCACGTGGCCAACCTGACGGGTTGCGACCCCCTCAAGACGTTCTTGCTCTTCGTGCTCGTCAGCCTCCTCCTCGACGCCTTCACCGGCGATTCCATAGTGGTTTTCCTGGCGATGGTGGCCACCATAACGGAGATATCCGATTTATTAGAGATAGACCCGAGGCCCTTCGTCCTCGGCCTGCTGTTCACCGTGAACATTCACGTAAGCACCCCCATGAGCGATTTGCCTCCCCTCCTCATAGCCCTGGGCGGCGGGTTCGATTTCCTCGAATACGTGTCCAATATCTGGTTGCCGTGCTACGCCAGCGTAGGGGCTCTCCTCGCCGTCTTCGTTTACCTGAACAGGGATGTCTTCTTGAGGATGAGGCCTAAGTACGTGAGGTTGCCCGTGAGACCCGGCGAGGTGGTGAAGGACAAGAAGCTCTTCCTGTTCTCCGCCGGCGTCTTCTTCGCCATGATAGTCGGCTTCGTGGTAGGCCCTTACCTCGGCTTCTCCTACGGCTCCGTGGCCCTCATAGCGGCGGCCACCCTCCTCATCTTGGCCAGTGGGAGAATCGGGCCTGTGCTCAGGGAGGTAGATTGGGAGTCCATAGTATCCGTCATGTGCTTGTCCATGCTCGTGGGGGGCTTAGAGGAAACGGGCCTGATAGAGGACATCGCCGCAGCCCTCGCCTCGGGAATCGGGGGGAGCGGCCCCCTCGGCATAACGGCCATCCTCTGGCTCTCCTCCTTGGTATCAGCCATGATAGACAACATACCATACACGATAGCCATGATATCCGTCCTGAAGGCCATGGAGGCGAAGGGCGTCTACGTTTACCCCCTCTGGTGGGCCCTCGCCATGGGGACTGGTCTCGGCGGGAACGGCACCGTCGTGGCCACGTACACGAACATAGTGGTGCTCAGCGGGCTCTCCAAACGGGGTTATCGGATAGACCCGAGGGCCTTCGCAAGAATGGGCATGATGTTCGTCTTCCTCACCACGGCCATCGCCAATCTTGTTCTCCTCCTCATGTTCGCCTGAGCCAGGCTGATGCTCGGCTCGACAGTTTATCCCCGGGAAGGGGGCTTTTTCACATTCAGACAAGGCTTATTTGGCGGGGCTTCTGCCAGCTCGTGGACCGAGGTCCATCGGCGCAGGTATAGATGGCCTCTTCGCCATCGGGGGGACCTCGAGGATGGTGTTCGCCATAGACCCGAGGCTGGTGGCCACGGGGGTGTTCGTGGCCGTCTACGCCCTCATACTGCTCGGCCTGAGGGAGCTCACGGCGGCCAGCTTAGCCGGTGCGGCCATCCTCCTCCTGCTCGGCATCCTAACGCCAGAACAGGCCTGGGCCCACGTGGACTTCGACGTGATAGCCCTCCTCGTAGGCGTGATGGTGGTGTCGAGGGTGCTGAGCCACGTGGGCTTCTTCCGCTGGCTCGGCATCCACATGGCCAACCTCGTGAGGTGCGACCCGCCCAAGATGATGGTGCTCTTCCTGGGCGTGAGCGCTCTCCTAACGGCCTTCGCAGGCGCAACCGTCGTTGTGGCCCTCATGATGAGCATGGTGGTCATGGAGCTGATGGACGTGCTCGAGCTGGACCCGAGGCCCTACATCCTCGGCATAATATTCGCCGTGAACATAGCCGGCATGAGCACCTCCGTGAGCAGCCTCCCCACCATCCTCGTGGCCTCCGCTTGGCACCTGAGCTTCGCAGACGTGGCCTCCGTGATGTGGGCCCCCGCCATAGTGGACATACTCGTCCTCACGGCCCTCATGCTCTTCTTCAGCCGGAGGGAGCTCCTCAAGGCGAGGCCTGCCTTCACGAGAATTCCCATAAGCCCCTCCGAGGTCATAACGGACAAGAAGCTCTTCTCCTTCAGCTTCATCATGTTCGTCCTCATGGTCGTGGGCTTCGTGGCTGGCCCGAGCATAGGCCTGACGCCCGGGGCGGTGGCCCTCATAACGGCCGCTATCCTCCTCATCGTCGGGGGGAAGCGCATAGGCCCCGTCGTGAAGGAGGTGGATTGGGAGACCGTCCTATCCATAATGGGCCTCCTCATCATAGTTGGGGCGCTCGAGGAGACCGGGGCCATAACGAGCCTGGCCAACTTCATAGCGCCTGGCCTGAGCCGTGATAAGGCCTCCGGCATCACCATCATGCTCTGGACGTCGGCCCTCGCCTCCGCCGTGGTGGATAACGTGCCCTTCACCATGGCCATGATATCCACCCTCAAGGCCATGGGCTCCCTCGGCGCTGGCTACCTGAGGTGGGCCCTCGTGGTCGGGACGTGCCTCGGCGGGAACGGGACGATAATCGCCTCTTACGCCAACCTCGTGGTCGTCAGCCAGGCATCGGAGAAAGGCTACGAGATAGACCCGAGGGCCTTCATGAAGATGGGCATGTGCTTGCTCTTCGCAACGGCCGCCGTATCGAACCTCACCCTCCTCGCCGAGTTAGCCAGGTGAGCCCGGGCTCACTTACATGGCCCTCTGGCCTCCTTTTCGATGAGGGCTTGAGAAAGGCTTATTAGCTTCTCCATGGCCCCCCGCCCTACGGTGCTTGAGGATGGAAATCCCCCTCACGCTCGTCGCCTTCCGGTCGAGGCTGGTGGGATGGGTGAGGCGCCTGCTGTCCTACGTCATCGAGGTGAGCAAGCTCATAGGAACCGATAGGGCCTACGGGGTGCTCTCGGAGCTCATGGTGGCTGAGGGGGAGAGGTGGTCTTCTCGTGAGCTCGAAAAGCTCGATATAAGGGGCATCGACGCC
>CAYUYX010000143.1:2700-3551 GCA_964449495.1 uncultured Candidatus Bathyarchaeia archaeon | reverse complement strand
GGCCAGAACGGGGGAGAGGGGTGGCAGGGGGCGCCCTCGGAGGGGCTAATCCACGCCCGCATGTCCTGCTATATACATGGATATTTAAGGCGAATAGCGGGCTGGCTTAGGAGCGGGGGGAGGCCCTCGAAAGTGCTCGAGAGGTCTCAAGGCCTTATTATGCTCTTCACGAGCTCGAGGGCCTGGTTGGGCTCGAGAATGCCGGCCCTCGCCTCCCTGAGCACCCTCTGTATGGAGGGGAGCATCATCTCCCTGTGCTCCCTGTGGACGACCTTGAGGAGCTGGCAGCCGAAGAAGAGCCTCTTCACGGGCCTGCCCGCCTCACGGGCCATGAGGATGGTATCCGTCTTGAAGAGGGCGAGGGCGGCCATGAGGTTCAGCCTGATGAGCCTTCGCCCCCCGGCCCTCAGCCAGTAGATGGAGAAGCGGCCGGTCGGGAGGAGGTCCCCGAAGCCTATCATGGGCGTCCCCGCCTCTAAGGCGTAGCGCAGCACGGCCCGCTCAATCTCCTCATGGCACATCCTGCACGGGTGCCTCCGCCCGGCTCTCGCGAGGTCGAGCACGAGGCCGAAGACGCGCTCGTCCCCCCTGATGTACGAGTGCTCCACGCCGAGCTTCTCCACCACCCCCCTTATCCACGCCTTCACCTCCCTCGGGAGCATCCAGCCGCCGGCGTCCACGGTGGCGGCCAGGGGCTCGAGGCCTATGCGCTTCGAGACGGCCAACATGGCGGTGCTATCTATCCCGCCGGAGAAGCCTATGGTGATGGCTGGACCATCGAGGGGCTCGAAGAGGGGCCAATTCCTCGGGGGATAGTTCAGCTCGGCCCTCAGGAGTTCCACGACCCTCTC
>CAYUYX010000143.1:0-2690 GCA_964449495.1 uncultured Candidatus Bathyarchaeia archaeon | reverse complement strand
GCTGAAGTCCTCCCCCGCCCTCAGGCCGGAGGTCCTCTCGAGCGCCTCCCTCAGAAGCCCGTTCGCCTGCCTCGCAGCCCCCCTCGCCCTCGAGAGAGCCTCTCTAACCCTCCTCCTCTTCACGAGGATGTCCGTGTAAGAGCGGGCCGCTATGCTCGACACGCCGAGGGCGTCCTTCACCATCTTGAGGACACGCCCGCCCGGGCCGAGGGCCACGGACTTATCAGGCCTATCGGCCAGCACCACGAGGAGGAAGTCCCCTTCCTCATCGTAGAAAACGCTCCTCACCCTCGGCCTAACGGGTGTCTTGAAGCCGAGTTCCCTCCTGGCCCTCAGTATGGCCTTCTGTACCTCCTGGGGCGTGAAGCGCATCGAGCCGGTAGGCGCCCAAAACCTCTTAAGCCGAGCGGTCCGATGAGCTCACGCCATGCCGCACTTCCACAGGCTCGATAAGGCGGGGGATATCGCTTCGGAGGCCGGGCTCGACGCCATCATCATATCGAGGCCGTCCAACGTCTTCTACCTAACGGGCTTCAGGGGGGGCTCGAGGCTCATCTCATCACGGGGAGAAGGGGATTTCATCCTCGTGGGAGGCGTTGACCTAACGGCCGCTGAAGAGCACTTCTCAGGCTCAGGTGTACAGGTAATTCACGTTAAGCTCGGGGAGAAACTCGATGACGTGATGCTCGAGCTCCTCGAGGACGTGAGGGCCAGGTCGATTGGGTACGATGAGCTTCCGATTGGGACGTACAAGCGCCTTGTCGGGCGCTTCGGGGAGGAGGGGCTGAAGGACATATCGGGGCGGTTGTGGGAGCTCAGGAAGACGAAGGATGAGGACGAGCTCAAGCGCATAAGGAAGGCCTGTGCCATAGCCGTGCGGGGAATGGAGGTCGCCTCGGAGCTCATGGAGCCCGGCAGGACGGAGCTCGAGGTAGCCGGCGAGGTAGAACGTGCGATGCGCAGGGCTGGCTCGGAGGCGCATCCTTTCGATGTCATAGTGGCGTCAGGCCCGAATTCCGCTCTCCCGCACGCCAGGTGCTCGGAGAGGCGCTTCGAGCCCGGGGACCTCGTGGTAGTGGACATAGGTGCGACCTACGGGGGCTACGTCTCGGACATGACGCGCACGTTCTCCATCGGCGAGCAAGGGGCCTGGCAGGAAGAGCTTCACGGGCTCGTGCTGAAGGCCCAGGAGAGAGCTCGTGAGGCCGTTAAAGCTGGCGTGAGGGTGACCGACGTGGACGAGGTCGCCAGGAGCATCATAGAGGAGGCTGGTTACGGGCAGTACTTCGTCCACGGCCTCGGGCACGGCCTCGGCATAGAGGTCCACGAGCCCCCGAGGATAGGCCCCGGCGTAGAGGACATCCTGGGCGCTCGATACACGATAACCGTAGAGCCCGGCATATACCTGCCCGGGAGAGGGGGCGTGAGGATAGAGGACACGGTCCTCGTGCTCGAGGAGGGCCACGAGGTCTTAACGCCCTTCCCCTACGGGCTGAGGCCAAGAGAAGAGGCTTAGAGGCCCGTGGGTATGCCAGCCTTCTTCGTGAGCTCTATGAATTCCTCGAGGACGAGGCCCGATATGCGTTGGGCGAGCCTGATATCCCCTGTCTCGACGTAGAGCTCGAGGGGCGCCCTTATCCTCGGGGCTGGGAGCGGATGAAATCCCAATCGGCCATCTGGCGCCTTATACGCTTAGCCTTACGCTCGAACTCCTCCCACCTGCGCCTCAGCTCCTCGGGGATGTCCACATCACCCACGCCCCGGCACCTCCTCAAGCCTCCGCTCTTCCCGACGGGGCGCTCATCTCCCAAAGCGCCTTCTGCCTCCCCTGGTAGGTCCTTATGGCCCTCAGGAGGTCTATGCGCCTGAACTCGGGCGATGGACCGGGCGGGCTACTAGGAAGAGCAGGGAAAGCACCGTTAGGCCCAGGCTCAGGGCCAGCAGCCCCGCACTTCTAGGGGCCTGGACGGCGATTAAGGCTAAGTCGTAAATATACATCAGGGAGAAGAACACGTCCTCAGGCCCTCCTCCCCTCAGGACGAGCTCATAAAGGCCTATTATCACGAGCGAGACCAAGAGCCAGCCCAGGAAGTTGCTGAGCGGCACGCCGTGCCAGGTCGGCCCCCAGCCCCCCTCCCACACCCACGCCCGCCAGGAGGTCATGGCCGGGTCTAGGGCCAGGTCGAGGATGACCATGAGGGAGGAGGATAGGAGCACGAGTTCAAGCCCCTTAGCGAAAGGCCTGGCGGCCAAGTAGGCCGTGGCGGAGAAGACGCCCCACATCACGGGCACCACCACGGGCACATCCAGTACGCGGGCGGTATCGAGGGCCACGTACCTATACCTGCCGAAGGGCAGGCCCGTGGCGACGCCCACGACCTCGAAGGCGAGGCCGATCACGAAGCCCAGGACCAACATGAGAGGGAGCCTCCTGTGGGAGCGGCCCATGAGGACGAAGGCTAGGAGGAGGCACGAGGTGTAGAAGGCGCATGGGATGTAGAAGGCGCCCGGGAGGCCCCTGGGCAGGCCGAGCTCGTAGAGCCAGATGGAGCCCGTGAGCCCGGCCAGCATGAGGGCCTTGGAGGCCACTAGGAGGCGATCACCGCCCCTACCAGCCCTCACCGGCCGAACCTCCTCTGCCTCCCCTGGTAGGTCCTTATGGCCCTCAGGAGGTCTATGCGCCTGAACTC
>CAYUYX010000142.1:0-3559 GCA_964449495.1 uncultured Candidatus Bathyarchaeia archaeon | reverse complement strand
GGGGCGAGGAGAAGAGGAAGGCCGATAGGAGGCGAGGGGGCAACATCAAGATACGCCTCGTGGAGGCGAGGCGGGCGAGCGTATCCGACCCGGAGACGGGGGAGACGAAGACCGTGGATATCCTGAGGGTCGTGAAGAACCCGGCGAACGTGGATTACGATAGGCGGGGCGTCATAACGAAGGGGACAATCATAGAGACCCCCCTCGGCCTCGCCGTGGTAACCTCAAGGCCCGGGCAAGATGGTGTCGTGAACGCCGTCCTCCTGCGTGAGTAAGGGGGCGCCCGCTCTTGAGGAGGAGGAAGGGCATGTGCGTTATCTGGCCCATCTACTTCGATGCGAGGGAGAGCCGGGCGCTCAGGAGAGTCCCGAAGGCATTAGCTGTTCCAGCCCCCAAGCTCGATGAGCTCTGCGCAGCCGTGAAGAAGCTCGGCCTGAGATATGAGCCGGTCGTGGGAGCTGCTCACCCGGCTCGGCACTGGGAGAAGACGGGCTACATCCTCGTGGAGAAGCGGTGGCCGAAGGAGGAGCTGTTGAAGCGCATCGCCGGGGCGTTAAAGAAGGTCAGAGCTTCTCGCCGTGGAAAAGCTTAAGTAGGACCTTATGGGCCGGGTACCTGTTGCCCTCGGGCCGGGGGAGGTTGAGGAGGATAGGCAAGGTACTCCATCTGGCCAGGTCGGGCGAGCTCGTGCTCAAGTCCGATTCCGGCTTTGCCCCGAGGATAGGGGACAGGGCTTATGGGCCGGACCTGAGGGAGGTCGGCATCATCTCTGATGTCTTCGGCCCCGTGGCAAACCCCTACGTAGCGGTGCGGCCCCTCGTCGATGAGCCCTCCCGGCTCGTGGGCAAGGTCCTCTATGTGCGTAGGAGGGGGAGGGGTTGGAGGAGAGGTTGAGCGTGTTCGGAAGCCTCCTTAAGTGCCCGAACTGCGGCAGCACCCACCTTCTCAGGGACGTAGAGCAGGGCGAGGTTGTCTGCACGGTGTGCGGCCTCGTCATCGACATGGACCTCATGGACAGGGGGCCCGAGTGGCGTGCGTTCGATGACGACCAGCGCACGGATAGGGTCCGCGTGGGCGCCCCCGTTACCTACACCATCCACGACAAGGGCCTCATGACCACCATAGACTGGCGGGACAAGAGCATATCCGGCAAGAACATCACGCCCGAGAGGAGGGCCCAGATACAGAGGATGAGGAAGTGGCACAAGCGCATAAGGATATACGATGCCCAGGAGAGGAACCTCGCCCACGCCCTCTCCGAGATGACCCGTATAGCGGATAAGCTCAGCATCCCCAAGAACGTGATAGAGACCGCAGCCGTCATATACAGGCGGGCCATCGCCCAGGGCCTCATAAGGGGGCGCTCTATCCAGAGCATGGCTGCCGCAACGCTCTACATCGCCTGCCGGACGTGCGGGTTCGTGAGGACGCTCGACGAGATAGCCGATGCATCAGGCATGGAGAAGAAGGAAATCGGGCGTAGCTTCAGGTTCCTCGTGAACGAGATGGGCATATTCGTCCCGCCCCTGACGCCCAAGAACTACGTGGCGAGGCTCCTGAGCAGGCTGAGGATGAGGAGCGAGGCGGAGGACATCGCCTACAAGACGCTCGAATATGCGAGCCAGCTGAGGCTGACGAGCGGGAGGGGCCCGATGGGCATAGCGGCCGCAGCCGTCTACGTGGCATCCGTCCTCACGGGCGAGCGGAAGACGCAGCGTGAGATAGCCGAGCTGGCCCGGGTAACGGAGGTGACCATAAGGAACCGCTACAAGAGCATAGTGAAGAACATCATGTTTGAGGTCTACCTATGAGCGCTCACTCCACGACGTAGCGGTAGAAGATGGCCTCGCCCGCAGTCGCACTTTTTCTCCTTATCTCTATTATGTCCCCGGGCTCCGCCCCTATCGCTATGACGGCCGGGTCGCTCGCCCTTATCCAGGGGAGCTGGTGGGGCTCGACCCGATAGCGCTCGAGCACTTCCCTCGCTTCCTCTGGCGACAGGACCCTGTGCTCAGGGACTAACTCATGGCTGAATATGTTGAACGATGGGAATTCCTTAGGTATGAGCTCTATCTTCACCTCCCCGGGCTTCTTCACCCTGATTTTTGCATCCTTCACGTAGCGTCCCCGAGCAATCACTATGCCCCTCTTGGCCCCCTCGGCGGAGAGAAGCTTCTGGAAGGCCGATATGTGCTTCGCCCTCACGTTCGTGCTCGTGGGGATGCAGAGGAAGAGCACGAGGCCCCCATCCCTATCCCTCGCCCTTATGAGCCTGTAGCCCCTGAGCTCCTTCGGCTCGTCGAGGACGACCGAGCCCTCTTCCTTGTAGCGCCTCACCTCCATGATGACGCGGGCCTTCTTCTCCTCGGGCGTCATGGCGCTCGACATGGCCACCCCGCCCCCGGGACAGGAAGGTGGCCTTAAGGGTTACGGACATGATGCTGGCGCCCGGGGGTACGTGGGCGCTGGGTAGAGAGCGCCCCATGGGCATCCCCGATGAGCGCCCCGTCCAAGAACTCTGGTGGAGCGGGGTTCTCCACGAGACCCCCTTAAGATGGCCAGGGGGCACGGTATCTTCACGCATCCGGAACTATTAAGCATTCTGAGCTCGCTCGACTCGCCCGCCGAGGGGCGGTGAGCTTTTAGGCCCCGGGAGGCGCTGTGCTTCTTGGGCGTACGGGCTTGGGCCTCTTCGGGACATCCGGCATAAGGGGCGTGGTGAACGCCGAGCTCACCCCCGAGCTGGCTCTCGAGGTCGGCATGGCCTTATCGAGCCTCAGGGGCCCGGGAACGTACCTCCTCGGGCGTGATGCCAGGACGACGGGCCCCCTCATAGGAATGGCTTTCTCCTCGGGCGTGATGGCGTGCGGCGGCGATGTGCTCGACGTGGGCCTCGTCCCCACGGGCGCCCTCGCTTTCCTCACCAGGGAACTCGGGGCGAAGGCCGGCTGCATCATCACGGCATCGCACAATCCGCCGGAGTACAACGGCCTAAAGCTCTTCAGGCCCGATAGCGCTCCTCTGTGGCCGGAGGAGCAGAAGGAGATAGAGGAAGCCGTTCGAGGGCGGAGCTTCAGGCGGGCCACATGGACGTCCGTGGGAGAGTACGAGCGCTCTGAGGAGGCCAGCCGGTACGTGGAAGCCCTCTCGTCCCTCCTGGAGCCCCGCAGGAGGTGGCGGGTGGTCCTCGACCCGGGCTGCGGTTCTGCGAGCCACCTGGCCCCGGAGGTCTTCAGGGCGGTTGGCTGTGATGTGATAGCCCTAAACGCCAGGCCTGATGGCTATTTCCCGGCGAGGAATCCTGACCCGAGGCCGGATACCGTCTCGGAACTCTGCCAGATGGTAAAGGCCGTCGAGGCGGATGTGGGCTTCGCATACGATGGAGATGCGGACCGCATGGTGGTTGTGGACGAGACGGGCTCCTTCGTGCCCTTTGACGTGGCCCTGGCCGCTTTTGCGGCCTACGTGGTCCGCTCGAGAGGGGGCGGCCTCGTCGTAACGACCGTGGAGGCATCCCGCTGCGTGGAGGAGGCGGTGGAGGAAGCCGGGGGGCGGGTGG
>CAYUYX010000141.1:0-3569 GCA_964449495.1 uncultured Candidatus Bathyarchaeia archaeon | reverse complement strand
GAGCCCATCAGCGCCCTCCCGAGGAGGACGAGAGGCGTGCTCGAGCCAGCGAGGGCCGTCCAGCCCAGAACGCCCACGGATGCGAAAGCCACGAAGATGTAGGTGGCCCCGCTCACGAGCACGGCGAGGACGCAGGCCCTCGGTATAGTGCTCCCCGGCTTCTTCACCTCCCCGCTCACCGTTGTTATGCTCTCGAAGCCCCAGTAGGCGACGAATGTGAGGCCGGTGGCGGCTAAGACGCCGCTGAGCCCTTTTGGCATGAAGCTCGGCGTGGTGAGGGCCTCGAGCCTGATGGAGCCGAGAGACGCTATGGAGAGGCCGAGGAGGCCCGATATGAGGATGGCGGTGAGGACGAGCTGGGTGCGGACGGCCTCCCTTATGCCCCTCAGGTTGGCCAAGCAGAAGACGGCCAGGACGAGCTCGGCGACGAGGATGGGCTCTACCGGGAAGAACAACTTCAGGATGAGGGCGAAGCCGACGGCGTTCATGGCGGCGTAAAGCATGTTCCCTATCCACAGGAACCAGCCGGTCGTGAAGGAGGCGAGGCCTCCCACGGCCTCCCTGGTGAAGACGTAGCCCCCGCCGGAGACGGGCAAGCTCGTGGCGAGCTCCCCGTAGTTCAGGGCTATCACGAGGGTTATCACGGCCCCTATGGCGAGCGATAGGAGGACGCCCGGGCCAGCCATCTCGGCGGCATCCCCGAGGACGACGAAGATGGAGCCGCCTATGGTGCTCCCTACCCCGATGCTTAAGGTCTCCCAGAAGCCCAGCCTCCTCGCTAACTTGGGCTCCTGCTCCAGAACGGCCACGCCCCCACACCCAGGCCCGGTTCTTAAAAGCCTTTCGGAGGCCCCATCGTCCCGGCCATAACCGTTTTTAACTACCCATGTGGAAGGCAGGTCGAAGAAGGTGAGCCTTCTTGAGCGGGGGGAAGAAGCGCACCCTCATACTGTGCGTGGACAGGGACGACGACCTCGGGGCTAAAGCGCTCGTGGAGACGCCCGTCATCGGGCGAGATGAGACCCTGAGGGCCGCCACGAAGTTGGCGATGAGCGACCCCGAGGAGGCGGATGCCAACGCCATGTTCGAGGCCGTGAGATTGTACGAGCAGCTGACGGCCACGGCGGATAAAGACGAGGAATACGAGGTGGCCGTCATAACGGGCTCCCCCGCCGGCGGCATAAAGGCCGATAGAAAGCTCCTCTCCGAGTTCGAGAAGGTCTTAGGGGCTTTCCCGGCCAACGGCATCATCCTCGTATCGGATGGCTATATGGACGAGACGGTAATCCCCCTCATCCAATCGAGGGCGCCCATAGTCTCCGTCAAGAGGGTGGTCGTCCGGCACAGCAAGTCCATCGAGGAGACGGCGGCCCTCTTCTCGCGCTACATGAAGCTCGTCCTCGAGAACCCAAGGTACTCCAGGATAGTGCTCGGCCTCCCAGGCGCCCTCATCCTCGTCCTCCTCCTCCTATGGGCCCTCAATCTGCTCGTGTACGCCTGGATAGCCTTAATGCTCGGGCTCGGGACCTTCATGTGCATCAAGGGCTTCAAGCTCGATTACTACATAGGGCGGGCGCTGAGGGCCATCAGGAAGAAAGTGTTCAAGTTCCCATCCCCCCAGACTTACCTCGTGGCCATCCCGTACGCGGCTGGCCTGCTCGTCATCCTCCTCGGCGCATACCAGGTGGTATGGCTCCTGAAGTTCTCGACGGCCCCGCCGGCCGCCGAGTTCATCTCCGACCCGGTAAGGCTCATCGGCTGGATATTCATGAACACATCGCACATCTTCATAATAGGCTTCAGCATCCTCATCTTCGGGAGATGCCTCCACCTATTCCTCAACCGGGACCCGATAGCCTGGTACGCCCTCGTGGGCCTCATCGTGTGCGCCTGGTCCTACCGGCTCCTCTACGAGGTGGGGCGTATCCTCGTGAACCCCATGCTCGCCTACACGGACCTCATCACCACGGTATTCACGGGTATCTTTATAACATTCATCGCCGCGGTAGCCGTAAACGTGATGAGGGCGAGGCATCCGTTGGCAGGGAGGAGCTATGCCGGCCCGAAGAGCTGAGATAGCCATCATAGGTGGGACGGGCCTCGAGAAAATCCTCGAAGGGGCCGTGGAGCTAAGGGTGGGAACGCCCTACGGCCTCCCCCCGAAGATAGCGGTCGGCGAGGTGGCGGGCCGCAAGGTGGCTATCCTACCGAGGCACGGCCATGAGCACGAGCTACCCCCTCACAGGATAAATTACAGAGCCAACATCTGGGCCCTGAGGGCCATGGGCGTCGAGCGCATCTTGGCCACGAACACGGTGGGGGCCATAAACCCGGAGATAAGGCCGGGGGACCTCGTCATCCCGAACGATATAGTGGACTTCACCCGGGCGAGGCGCCAGACCTTCTACGAGGGGCCGGATGTCGTCCACATAGATGTAACAGAGCCCTTCTGCCCGGAGCTGAGGGCCGTCCTCGTCGAGGTAGCCCGGGCTAAATATGGGCGTGTGCGGGATGGGGCTGTCCTGGCCGTTACCGAGGGACCGCGCTTCGAGACGCCAGCGGAGATAAGGGCGCTAAGGGCGCTCGGCTGCGATATCGTGGGGATGACGGTCGCCCCGGAGGCCTTCTTGGCCCGCGAGCTCGAGATGTGCTACGCCACGATAAGCCTCGTGTCGAACATGGCGGCCGGGATGCAGGAGAGGCTGACGGCCACGGAGGTTGTGGAGCTGGCATCGAGGGTGCAGGCCACCATAAGGGACGTGCTCGTCGAGGCCATAGCGAGGATACCGAGGGAGAGGCGCTGCCCTTGCTCGAGGGCGCTCGAGGGGGCGAGGCTGAAGTGATGTTGGTGGAGAAGCTCGTCTCGCTCCTCGAGACCATCGCCCGCTGGCTCGACCTCGATGTCCACAAGGTGAGGACGACGTTGCTCAAGCTGGGGGTTTACGATGTCTACGAGCGCTGGCTGGAGGCGCAGGTCATGAACGGCCCCATGCCGGAGCACATAGGCGTCATACTCGATGGGAACAGGAGGTGGGCGAGGATGCACGGCCTCAAGCCCTGGCTCGGCCACAGGGCCGGCGCGAAGAAGGTGGAGGAGCTGTTGAGGTGGTGCCTCGAGCTCGGGATAAAATCCGTAACGCTCTACTCCTTCTCCACGGAGAACTTCAATAGGAGCCCCGAGGAGGTCATGGCCTTGATGGAGCTGTTCGAGGAGAAGCTGAGGGAGCTGAAGAGGAGCGATGTCGTCCACAAGCACAGGGTTAGGGTGAAGGTGATAGGGCGCATCGAGCTCCTGCCGGGCTACCTCAGGGAGCTCGCGAGGGAGGTGGAGGAGGCCACGAAGGACTACGATGAGCACTTCCTGAACGTGGCCATCGCGTACGGGGGCCGGGCCGAGATAGTGGATGCCGTGAGGAAGATAGCGGAGGACGTGAGGGCCGGGCTGCTCGACCCATCCGACATAGATGAGGAGCTCTTCGAGCGCTACCTCTACACGAGCCACCTGCCCAAGCCAGACCCGGACCTGATCATAAGGACCTCGGGCGAGGAGAGGCTCAGCGGCTTCCTCC
>CAYUYX010000140.1:0-3599 GCA_964449495.1 uncultured Candidatus Bathyarchaeia archaeon | reverse complement strand
CCCTAATCGAGGGCATAAGGAGCCTCCACGAGGTGAGGGCTTTCGAGGGGCGCTACGGGCGCCTCATCCTCATAGCCGTCCACTCCTCGCCGAGGACACGCTTTGAGCGCCTGAGGGCCCGGGGGAGGCCGGATGACCCATCGGATTGGGAGGAGTTCCGCAAGCGTGATGAGACGGAGCTATCCGTCGGCGTGGGCTCGGCCATCGCCTTAGCGGACTACGTCATCGTGAACGAGGGGACCGTGGAGGAGCTTAAGGAGGAGGCGAGGAAGCTCCTGAGGAGGCTGGTGGAGGAGTGGGAGGCGAGGACGTAGAGGTCTTGGTGGAGGCCCCGGTCTACCCGACGGAGGACCCCGAGAAGGTCAGGAGAGCCGTTGAAAACGTCCTCTTCGGGGCAGACTACGAGCTCAAGCCTTCTCCAGGCGGCTTAGGCCAGGTCCTCGTGGCCCGTGCGGGCGGGAGAGAGGCTCTGTCGAAGCTGAGGGCTCTGATAAGGATGGAGCGTATCTCCGATGCCGCAAGAGCCGTCCTCCTCGGGGGGGTGATGGGCGATAGGATGGTCTTCTACTTGAACAAGCAGGCGGCCTACGCCAGGCACATCTCGTTCTCGGAGCCGACGGGGGAATCGCCGTTAGGGCCAATAAAATTTGAGGTGAGGTGCCGGGACCCGAGGTCCCTCATCGATTGGCTTGCCCCGAGCACCGCCCCCTGACGGCCCCCGAGCGTGCTGGCGCCACCACGAATACGTACCTCAGCTCCTCATGGCCTATGTTGAGGACATCGTGTTCCGTGTGTGGCCCTATGTAGGCCACGCAGCCCGAGCCAACCTCGTGCTGGCGCCCATCCGCTATCAGGACGCCTCTCCCGCCTAAGAAGACGAGCACCTCCTCGTTCTGGCCCGTGCTGTGGGAGCCCACCCTCTCGCCGGAGGCAAGCCGCGGCATCCCCACCTGAACGCCCCTCGTCTCGGCCTCCCCGAGCAGGAAGCCGCTTGGTACGTCATCCCCGAGCCTCAGGACGAGCACCCTCATGGCGCCTTCCTCCAGCCCCTCCTCGTGAGGACGAGCACCACGGCCTCCGCTACTGCCACTATGGCGAAGGAAGCCGTCAGGCCCAAGAGAAGGGTGTTCTGGCCCCGGAGCCCTTCTATCTCCATTTCAAGTCTCCTTATCTCCTCGCCCTTCGAGCGCCAGGTCTCCGTGGCGTTGAAGAGCTGGGCGGCGTTGTAGCGCATCATGTCGACCAGGGTGGGCGTCCCCGGCACGGCGTCTGGGAAGTTCGTGAGGACGACATGCTCCGCCCCTATCTCACGGGCCACGGCGGCCCCGAGCTCCGTCCCGCTCTGCAAGTTGTCTATGACGAGGGCAACCCCCTCGGAGCGCCCCGTCTCCACGAGTTTGGCCACGTCCTCCGGCGAGAGGCGCTCTGGAGGCCCGAAGGTGGCCACTATGTCGAAGCCGAGCCACTGGACGAAGCCGACCTGCCACTGCATGCAAATCACCTTAACGGAGCCCACGTCGAGTTCCTCCGCCTTGGCCTCCAGCTCAGCGGCGACCGCTGAGAGCTCGGAGCAGACCGTCTGGTTCATGGCCATGTAGTAATCCCTCCTCGTGGCGTTCTCCTCGAACTCGCAGAGGGCGGATGCAACGGCCTTGACATGCGCTATCGCTCCCTCGGGCGTGTTCCAGGGGCCGCTCACCTCCCTGAAGATGGCCGATATGTTCTTCCCCGTCGCCTCATAAACGGCCTGCGCTAAGTCCTCGAACCACGGCCACCTGTGGCCTATGATGACATCCGCCTCGGCCACGGCGGCCACGTCCCCCGGCGTTATATCGTAGTGGCCGGGGCAGAAGCCCGCCGGAACTATGGAGTGCACCTCCACGTAATCGCCGCCTAACTGCCTTGCTATCGAGGCTATAACGCTCGTGAGGGCGACCACGTAGAGCCTGTTCTCGCCGGCCACGTCTAAGGCGTAAGCGAGGGTCTCGTGGCCCATGACGGCCATCGGTGATAGCAGGGAAGCCAAGAGGACGGCGAAGAGCGCTATGAGGACTTTCCTCCCGACCATTTTCTCACCCCCTTCTTCTTTTTGGAGAGAAGATGATGGAGAAAGCGAACATGAGGGAGGAGACGAGCACGATGGAAGAGCCCACGGGCAGGTCGAGCCAGAAGGAGAGGAGGAAGCCCGCCACGCAGGCGGAGGAGCCCACGAGGGGGGAGAGGAGGAAGACCTTCTTCATGTCGTAGGAGGCCTGGAGGGCCGTCGAGGCGGAGTTCATCACGAGCGCATACACGAGCAGGCCCCCAACGAGCTTCAGGGATAGCGCTACAACGGCCCCGAGGAGGAAGAGCATGGCATACACGTAGCCCTTGGCGTTTATCCCGTCCGCCTCCGCCATCCTCGGGTCGAAGAGGACGGCAAGGACCTCTTTCCAGAAGAGGCAGATGAAGGCCACGGTCAGGGCCGTGAGAAGGGTCAGGCACACGATGTCGAGCGTCGTGAGCGTCAGGATGCTGCCCCAGAGGAGGCTAAGGGCCGTTAGACCGATGACGGGCCCGGGGAGGAGGGCGAGGAATATGAATGCGAGGGCCATGGTGGTGGGAAATACTATGCCGGCTACCACGTCGGCCGGGAGCTTCGCCTTATCTGCCAGGGGGCCCAAGATGGCGGCCGTCAGGAGGGAGCAGGTCATGGCCATGGCGAGGGGGTCGAGCGAGAGGAGGAGGCCGAGGGCTGCTCCAGCGAAGGCGGCGTGGGACATGCAGAAGCCCATGGAACTCATCCTGAGCCTGACGGCGAAGACGCCCAATAACGAGCATAGCCCTCCTGCGAGGGCCCCCCCGATGAGGGCCTTCAGGATTAGGGCCGGCGGGAGAGCCAACATGGCTTCTTCACCCTCATGGGCCCGTAGGCCACGAGGAAAGCCTCCGACGAGAACACGTCGTCCGGCTCCCCGTAGGCCGTGAGGAGGCCCCCGTTGAGGAGGGCCACCCTATCGCAATCCTCCGGCATGGCCGTCAGGTCGTGGGTTACCACGAGGATGGTCGTGCCGAACTCGTCCCTCAGGCCCGATATTATATCGCATACCAGGCCCCTCGACGACGCATCGAGGTTGCTGAACGGCTCGTCAAGGAGGAGGAGCTCCGGCTCCTTGGCGAGGGCCCTCGCAATCATGACCTTCTGCTGCTGGCCCCCCGATAGCTTCCCGATAGGCCTATCCGCCAAATCGAGAATCCCAAGCTCGGCCATCACGGCCTCCACGATAGCCCAATCCTCACGGGAGGGCAGGCGGAAGAGGCCTATCCTCGCCGTTCTCCCCATCATCACCACGTCCCTGGCGAGGAAGGGCGTCTCGGCGCTCACCATGAAGTCCTGCGGCACGTAGCCTGCCCTGCTCCTCACCTCTCGCCCGCGTTTCTTCACGTCCAAGCCGAGGACCTCGACCAACCCCTCAGATGGCAGGAGGCCAAGGATGGTCTCGAGGAGCGTCGTCTTGCCGGCGCCGTTAGGGCCTATGATGGACACGAGCTCGCCCGAGCCGACCCGGAGGCTGATGTCCCGTATGGCCGGCCTCTTCTCCCCCTCGTAGGTGGTGGAT
>CAYUYX010000139.1:0-3629 GCA_964449495.1 uncultured Candidatus Bathyarchaeia archaeon | reverse complement strand
GACCCGAGGTCTTCTGGTCGCCCACACCTTCCTCCCGCACACCGTGCACGCGTACCCCCTGAGCCTCGGCCTCCCCTCCGCCATGTCCGCCCGCTCCCCAACGGCCCTCGCTGAGGGGCGAGCCCACTAAAGGATAACGGTCGGCCCTCACGCTCGCCAGCTCCGAGGCCGGCAGGGCATGGCTGGCGATGGCCTCCTCAGGCCCCTACCCGCTCAAGCGTTCTTTGAGGAGTAAGAAGGGTTGCTTGGCCTCTGGGGGGAGGCCCATGAATATCTCCGTCTTCTCCAGCTCGGACATAAGCCTGGCCAGCGCAGGGCCCAGCGACTCCAGCATGCCCCTCAACCTCGTGGTGAGCTCCTCTATCCCATAGCTCTCGGCGAAGTAGAGGCCAAGGGCCACCCAGGAGACGGTTACCATGAGGGGAATCTGCTCGTATCCCATCGGGACCTCCAGGGAGAACCTCGCTCCTGCGAAGGACCTTACGTAGGAGAGGAGCTCTCCGGCGACGAAGCTCCTCTCAAAGGCGAATTTCCTGAGCCTCTCCAACATCGATAAGCGTGCCCTATACCAGAAGAAGGCGAAGGCGATGACCCCCATGGCGGCCGCCACGAAGAAGGCTATCTTCAAGCCCTCTGGGAGGAGGCCGAAGCCGGAGATAGCGTCCACTATCCCCATGAGGCCTCCGGTGATTGGGAGGGTGAGCAGGCCCACGTACTTGTCCCGTGCCTCCTTTGCCTCAGATGCTATGGCCTTCTCCACCTCCTCGAATACCCTGCGCATGTAGCTCTCTAAGGCGTCTATGCTGAAGAAGCAGCCCTGAGCCCTCCTCAGCGTCCTGACCTCTTCTACAAGCGCGCTCAGGGCTTCCTCCAAGCCCTTCCCTCTCCCCAGACGGGCAAGTGCCCTGCCCACTTAAGCCATCGCCCTCGGGCCCCCTCACAGCTCTTTAAACACCGGGAAGCTCTGGCAAGAGGGCATGGGGAATGCTGAAGCTCAGGGACAGAGATGATGTGATAACGCCCGAGGGCTTAATAATGCGTGTGCTCGGCTACGACCACCCAGATAACGCCTGGTTCTGCGAGCCCCTCTACGCCTCGTGCAGCATCTTCAGCTCCTCCAACCCCAGGGCTCCGAGAATAGCCCGTGATGGGGGCATATGGCTGAAGTTCTATGGCGACGAGGGCTGGCGCTTCGTGATGGAGCGCTTCCCGGCCTACAGGCTGAGGCACGAGCCCCTCGGGGCTTACCTCGTGGGCGTAAGGGAAGGGCAGGTCAAGGCCATCAGGCGCACGGATGAGGGGCTCCTCGCCCTCCTGAGCGAGGGAGATGAGGACGTGCTCGTTAGAGCTGCTGTAGAGCTCCTTGATGAGCTGAAGAGCGCAGCGGGCTTGAGGACGGGGGACTTTGGCCTCTTCGGCTCCCTCCTCCACCGCTTCCACCACCCCCTCCTCTCCGATATAGACCTCGTGGTGTACGGGACGAGGGCCCTCAGAGCCGCAAGAGAAGCCCTCCAAGGGCTTTACGGGGCAGGAGAACGCTTCAAAAACGAGTTCGGTCCTGGTTGGTCGTGTCGTAAGAGGTCGTGGCCCTGGAGGAACATCACCCCGGGGGAGTTCTTGTGGCACCAGGCGAGGAAGCTCATCTACGGCTTCTTCCTGAGCCGCGAGGCCCGTAGGTGGGTGAAGTTCGAGCTTGAGCCGGTGAGGGCCTGGAGCGAGGTGAAGAACCGGTACGACCCGGGGGAGCGCATAAGGAAGCTCGGGTGGGCCGTCGTGGAGGCCGTTGTCTCGGATGCCTCCGGGGCCCCCTTCATGCCCGCTATCTACCGTCTCGAGGAGGCCCGCTTCTTGAGGGCGCCCGTGCGGAACCCCCCGGAGCCCGAGGTGGTGCTCTCATACGTGGAGGAGTTCAGGCTCCAGGCCGAGGAAGGCGAGGCCGTCATAGCGGCTGGCTGGCTCGAGTTCGTGGAAGGGCGTCGGGGCGAGCGTTGCCAGCTCGTCCTCACGTACGGTCCGAGGTACCACGAGCAGGTCGTGAAGGTCGCCCGCCGGGCCCCGACATTAGGCTTAAATAATCTCCTAAGCCCGTAGGGCCGGGACCGATATGCCTGTGAAGCGGAAGTCCAGGGGGCGCTCGAAGGGCTCCAAGGGCAGGACGGAGTACGTGCAGTGCAGCATGTGCGGGCGCCTCGTGCCAGCCGATAAGGCGAAGAAGGTAACCCGCCGGAGGCTCCTGGTGGACCCGGCTCTGGCCGAGGAGCTCGAGAAGAAAGGAGCATTCATGGTGCACAAGGTCGAGACACGCTACTACTGCATATCCTGCGCCGTTTACCACGGGATAGTGAGGATAAGGTCCGAGGAGGAGCGCAAGCTCAGGCCGAGGCCGAGGAGGCGGAGGAGGCCTCCGAGGTTCTTAAGGCGTGAAAGGCGTAAGCCATCCGTTGAGCTGCCGTTAGGTGCGTGAGGAAGACGAGGATAAGCATGGCGCAATCAAGGGCGCTTGGCCAGATGAGAGCTGTCAGTATGCTCGCTATTATGATTATCAATAGCCTCTCGGCCCTCTCGGCCAGCCCAAGCCCTCCGAGCTCCACGCCAAGGCCCTGGGCCCTCGCCCTCGTGTAGCTCACGAGCAGGGAGCCAGATACGGCCAGTAGGGCCGTCAAGGGCTCGCAGAGGCCGCCAGCCCATATGCCTATCATTATGGCCACATCGGCGTACCTGTCCAATACGGAGTCGAGCATGGCGCCGGCCCTCGACTCGAGCCCGTAGAGGCGGGCCACAAGCCCGTCGAGCACGTCGAAGTAGCCGGAGAGGAGGACGAGCAGGGGGGCGAGCAGGGGGGCGTAAGGACAGCGCCACCAGGCCCAGAAGGCGAGACCAGCTAAGAGGGCGCTAAGGAGCCCGAGGATACTGACGTGGTTTGGCCTCAGGCCGAGGCGGTACGCCAGGCGGGCATGCCCCTCAAGCGCCCTTCCGACGGCCTTCCTCAGCCTCGAGAGCAGGGCACCTCACCCATCCGCTTATCCGCCCCCAGCCCAATTAAGCCCCCGTGCCACCCGGCTCGGTCCTCGTGCGGCAGGTAGAGGTGGGCGGGCGCAAGGCGCTCGGGATACGGGTGGAGCTCCCGGGCTCACCTCCTCTCCTCCTCATCGTGGCCGACAAGGGCTTCATCATGTGCGGCTACCTCAACGTGGACGTAGCAGAGCGATTAGGCGTTGCGGCCGCCACCGTATCGGGCGTCAGGACGTTCGAGGACGTGCTCGAGGCAGAGGTGAGGGCCGCCACGAGCAAGGCCAAGGCGCTTGGCGTGAGGGAGGGCATGAAGGGACGTGAGGCCCTGGCGCTCATGATGGGGTGAGGGAGGGGAAGCCCAGCGCCAGCATTCCTCGGCTTAGAGCTATGGCGGTGGCTCCTCGTGGTCGTGATGGCGAAGAAGCAGGAGAGAACGGTTCTCCAGGCCTTTTTCTATTCAAGAAGCCAACCGATGTTCTCGACGCTTCTCCATATTCCTGTGCACCCTCCTCTTCCTCGCTTATTCGAGGCTGGGCAAGACCCGAGGCATCTGGTGGAGATCTTGAAGCTAAGATGTCAGCGCCTCTCCGTCTTCCCGTAGAACTTCGTCCACTTCA
>CAYUYX010000138.1:0-3715 GCA_964449495.1 uncultured Candidatus Bathyarchaeia archaeon | reverse complement strand
CATCTTAGAAAACAGGGCACCTTGATGCCTGATTGCTTGAGAACGCCCTCGGGCACGTACGTTCGTCCACGCTCATCTAATCTACTGAGCGACAACGCATCGCACCGCTCTTTCCCCATATAAGGCCCTATTAAATCTTTTTCACATGAAGTCGGCCAGGGAGGCCTGCTTAGGCCCACGCCCCCCGAAGAGGCTCTCTATCTCATCCCTTATGAGCCTCAGCCTCTGGGCGTAGTAGCCCGGGAGCCCGTAGCGCTCGACCAGGTACTCGGCCACCCTCAGGTACTTCTCTACCGTCCCCCTGTGGACGGTCAGGGCCAGCTCGCCCCCGCAGGCATCGCATTTGCCCGAGAGGGGAGGGCGCCTGAAGCGCTTGTTGCACTTCTTGCACCTGAGCGCCTGGGTTGCGAAGGCCCGCAGGTTGCCCACGATGTCCCTGAGGAAGTGCGTGGTCAGGACCTTGGCGGCCACCTCCCTGGCGTCCACGGCCTCTATCATGTCTGCCAGGCCCATCTGGCCGGAGAGCTTCTCACGCATGGTCTTCAGCTTCTTATAGGCCGTCTCGAGGACGCCGGAGGCCACATCGCCCGTGGGGGTGGTGAAGCCCAGGCCCTCGCAATCGCCGTGTTCCTCGAGCAGGTCCTTGAGCGTCTTCACCAAGGCCCTGACATCTCTCGCCTGCACCTTCTCGAGCGTCGCCTCGTAGAACTCGAGCGGGTAAGCCCACGCCACGTCCATCTCCTGGGCCTGCCTCTGCACCTCCTGCGCCCTCACGACGGGCATGATGAAGAGGGGGGCATCCATCATCCCCCCGAGCCTCGCCGGCAGGTAAGCCCTCGAGAAGTTCAAGAGGACGTCGAGGGCAAGGGATATGCTATCTTCATCTCCATCGCAATCACGTCTCTTCGCCGAGTGCCAGACGGGATGAGCATAGCATACCCTGGCGTCCGTGAAACCTATTATACGGCCTATCACGCCGACGGAGGTGTGGGGCGCCAGGCCTATTACGAGATGCCCTATCAGGTCCTCCGGCCTCTCGGCCTTGTAGTACGGCTTTAGGCCGTAGAAGCGGGTGAGCAGCTCATCCACGAACCTGGCCACCCGCACGAGGTAGGCGCCGGCTTCCCTCGGCAGTATCACGTCCTGGGGCTTGAGCTCGCATACCTGCTCGGGGCTCTCGAGCGGTCGGCCCTCGACATCTACCTCGTAGCCGAGCTCCCTCAGCACGTCCACGGGCGTCCCTATCTCGGCGGGCTTGAAGTGCGTGAGGGGGGCGTTCGTGGCGTCGAAGCGGATGGTGCCGTCCCTGAAGACGGAGAGACCGTGGATAGCCCTGAGGAGGCCTTTCTCGAGGGGCTCCGGGAGCTTCTCCTCGCTTATCAGGCCCTTCACGCCCTTCACGAGTTCTGGCCTGGACCTAAGGCCGAGGCGCTCGCTGGCCTGCTTGAGGAGCTCTCCTATCGATATGCGGATGCGCTTGAAGGGAACGGCCGCCGAGCCGCAGGAGGGGCACTGCACGCCCTTCGCCAGCTCTCGTCCGCACCTCGGGCACGTGTAGATGGGCTTCGTCCTCCCCCCGCACCTCGGGCACGTGGGCCATGGCGTCCTGGCCCCGCAGTCCTCGCACGCCCTGTTCGCCAGCTCGACCTCAACGAGCTCCTTCTTGGCCGCCTCAACCACGTTCCGCTGAGGTCCTCCGGCAAGGCCGATTGGGAAGAGGACGTGGACGGGGGGCTTCATCTCCCTCTTCTTCGCCTTCTCCGGCCTCCCCATCCTGGCCCCGAGGAAGACGGGCGCCTTGTTGCGAATCCTGAGGCCGGACAGGCTCTCCACGAGCTTGAGGGCATCCTTTTCGAGGTCGCCCGATGCCTCGAGCTCTCGCCCGTCCTCCAGGCCGAGACATACCGCTAAGGCGAGGGCATCATCGCCCTCCACCACGAGCCTCGCCCCTCGAACGGAGTGGGGGATGCACAAGCGCTCCAATATGGTCTTAATACGGGCATCTGCTTCCCCCCGGATGGAACAGACAACGCCGTCATGGTCCCTCTCGACCTCAGCGCCCTTAGCCCATTTCCTCAGGGCCAATACGTCGTCGGCCCTCACGAGGTGCCAGAAGTAGGTGTACCTGGGGTGAAGGGGTACCCCGAGGGCCCTGGATATCCTCACGGCCGCTGCCGCATCCGGCTTCACCTCGAGCGGCTTCTCGAGCATGGAGGATAGGAGGCGCTCTTCTACCCCCACGGCCTCGGAGGCACGGCTTACATCTCCTCCGAAGCGCTTCTCGATGGCCTTCTTGACCTCCTGCGCCCACCACTCCTCAACGTAGCCGGATGGGAGGAGCTCCTTGTTGCTGTACAGGAAGTCCCCGTAGCTTATGAGGAGGTCCCCGAGGAAGAGTATGCGCTCGACATCCCTGACAATCGCCCGGGCCTCCTCGGCCGTCTCGACCCTCAGGACGGTGCCGTCCTTCAGCATGACGACGGGCGGCTCGATGCTGTCCACGGGCATGGCGATGCCGCCCTTGCCGGGGACCTCGAGCTTGAGCTGTGTTCCCACGGCCACGAACCCGTGGAGCAATACCATGAGGGCCGGGTGGACCCCAACGGCGGCGAGACCGGTGTTCCTCGAGCGTCCATATCTCAGCCTGAAGCCCCCCGGCCTATCGGGCGTCGAGAGAACGGGCCTACCAGCTATCACCTCATCGAGAATGCCCTCGCCAGAACCCCCCTCCTCGGCCCCCACGTCCCTCAGCCATTCCCACCCGTCCAGGCCGAGCTTCTCCACCACCTTGAGGACCTTCTTCGCCCTCCCTATCAGGCCATCGTTCAGGACGAGGAGGGCCCCGCCCCTCAGCCTGTTCGTCTCTATGCGCGGGAGGTCCCTGAAGAAGGAGACCTCCACGGGGTCTGTTGGCACGCCGTTTATCTCGACGGGGAGGTTCATCACGGCCCTGATTATCTCCTTATCCGGCACGTTGTATTGGAACCGGGCTACTTCCCGCTCGTAGAGCCTTATCTCCTCGACGAAACGCCTCGCCTCCTCCTCTGTCGGCTTGTACCGGTCGAGGCCGAGGAGCCGCCTTACGAAATCCCCTAAGACGACCGTTATGGCCTGGTCCGTCCCGCCAGCGGACCTTATCGGGCCTGCGTAGTAGATGGCGAGGTAGCGTGTCCCATCCGGGTTACGCTTTATCCTCACGGCCGAGATGCCCTGCACGGGGGCGGCGGTAACGCCCTCGGTCAGAATGGCTAAAGCCGTCCTGAGGGCTTGCTCTGCTCTTTCCTCATCGCTCCCCTGGAAGAGGCGGCCGGTCGCTATTTCCTCGGCTATCTTAAATGCCAGCTCATCCTTCTCCATCTCGTCGGAGAGCTCCCTTATCCGCTTTGCCACGCCTGGAGGCCCTGTCATGCCCTCGACGAGGCTTGCTACATCGGATGCAAGGCCGGATTCGGGCTCAAGCTCGGGGTCAAGGCCCTTGGCCCTCGCCCGCCTCGCTATCTCGAGGAGCTCGTTGAAGCGCTCGGTCATCGCCCGCCTGTACGCCTCGAGCCCCTCGCCCACCTTCAGGCCCCCGGCGCCCAGGAGCCCCCGTTTCCTTATCTCAGTTGGACACGGGCATGTAGATGGCCGGGAGGGTCTCGGGAAAGTTTTGAAGAGCCCGTGGGAAGCTCAGGCCCTATCCCTTAGCCTTGCCCCCTCCCGCACGGACGAGACG
>CAYUYX010000137.1:916-3719 GCA_964449495.1 uncultured Candidatus Bathyarchaeia archaeon | reverse complement strand
GGCGTAGCCCCCGAGCGAGACCCATCACCTCCATGGGCTCTCTCGGCCAGGGAGGCCGAGGATACCTCGACCAAGAAGATGCCATATATGAGGGCCACTATACATACTCCTATCGGGCTCCTGATGAACTCGACGAGGGCCCCTATGAGCGGCATGCGGAAGACCACTTTCCCTATGAGCTCTTCCTCCGTTACATACCAGCTATCGGGCATGGCCACGTTATCGCCCTTCGTCCTCAGGAGGACGGACCCGTCCCCCCCAACTATCTTCTCGAGGGCCCTGTGCACAACTATCCTCGTCCTCCCGGAGCCCGGCTGGTAGAAGGCCACGATATCCCCATCCGGGCCGGCCCTCACGTCCCTTATGTCGATGGCTTGGACGAATAGGAGGTCGCCCGGCATGAGGGTAGGCTCCATGCTATGCCCCTTGACCACCAGGACGGGGTGCTCGGCCCCAAGGGCCAGGAGAAGGCCGGCCCAGATAATCAGGGCCCCGATGACGGGCGCGAGGACGAGGAGGGCGAGCTTAATCGGGGGCCTCATGACCAAGCCGTCCCTCCAGCCAAGTACATCGGGCCCCGCCTGATGCGCAGCCTGGCTAGGAGAGCCACGAGGGCGCCCATGAGGAAGCCGCCTATGTGGGCCCAGTACGCAACGGGGGATGCCACGAAGGGCGATAGGGCGGCCCAGAGGAGCTGGAAGAGGAACCAGATGCCTATGTAGACCTCGGCCCTCACGGAGGCCACGTAGTAGTACCCGTAGTAGCCGAGCACCGCCGTGAGTATCCTCGCCTTCGGGAAGAACACGAGATATGCCCCCACGACCCCGGAGATGGCCCCGGAGGCCCCCACGACGGGCGTATCGAGCCAGCCGAAGAACATACAGGAAATCACGTGGAGGAAAGTGGCTGCGAGCCCGCATAGAAAATAAAAAATCACGTATCTGGCCCTCCCGAGCAGGTCCTCTACGTTATCTCCGAAGATGTGCAGGAAGAGCATGTTCCCGAATATGTGGAATATATCGGCGTGGACGAACATGGATGTGAAGATGGTGAAGAAGCCATCTGGGTCGAGGGAGAGGAAGCGCTTAGGGATGAAGCCGTACGTGAGGATTATGTCCTCGTAAAGCGCTTCATCGCCGGTCAGCCACGCCCAGAAGACCGGGATGAAGCATAGCACGTTGATGGCTATGAGGGCCTCCGTTACCACGGGCCTCCTCCTCGTGGGGTTCTCGTCCCTCAGGGGGAACATGTTCGTGAAACGTGCTCCCCCCCGTGTTTAAAGCTTTGCGTCCTTCTCCACGAGGCGGGCCCCGAGAACCTCAAGCACGCCGGAGGGCCTGAAGGGGTCCCATTTCTTCCTCGCCTCCACTATCTCGAGCGCCGCCCTGTAGAGCGGTGCGTCCAACACGAGCGTCTCGTACTCGCCCCCCTCCCCCACGAGCGAGATGCCGTAGCGCTCTCGAAGGGCCAACAGGTCCGATACGGCCTGTTCGTCGAGCTTCCTCCCGAGCCACGAGGCGTCGAAACCGTAGGCGAAGACGCCCACGAATATGACGCGGAAGCCCAGCTCGACGACCTCCCTGAGCACGGAGAGCTCATCACGGCCCCAGAGGGGCGCAAGGCTCTCCAGGCCGAGCTCCCGGCAAATCTTGTCTATGCGCTCCTTCTGATACCTCGATGCCACGGCCCCGGAGACGATGCCATCTACATCGAGCCCGGCGAGGGCGCTCTTGAGCTCCTCCACCTCCCTCTCCTTTATGCCAGAGGTAGGCGCCCTCACGAGCGGGACCCCGAGCGCCTCGGCCACGAGCGGCATGATGTGGAGGTTCGGGACGTGAAACATCCAACTGTCCATCCTCTCCGGGAACGCTGTTACGATGTAGGCTACCTCGTGGCCATCCCACACGGCGTGGTGGAGGGCCAGTATGCCGTCCTTCCCGCCCGACACGAGGGCCGCCAGCCTCAACGCCGCCCAGCGTTACGCTGGCCCCCTTGATAAGCCGTCGGTGGGCCATTAGGGAGGGGTGGGTAGCATGGGCAGGAGGTCGTGCGCCTTCCGGGATTGCATGGCCGACCTGCTCGAGGCGGAGGTGCTCAAGAGCCTTGAGGGCTTCCCCTCCCACGCCCTGGCCAGGTCGAGGGGTGATAGGGCCTCCCACTCCCTGAGGGTCGCGTTCCTCTCCTACGCCATAGCGGGGCTGTTGGGGGCCGACAGGCGCACCTGTGCTCGCGCTGGCCTCTTGCACGATGTGGGCTACGAGCCCGGCGAGGGCGTATTGGAGGCGACGCTGAGGCACTCCGGGAGGTCCATCGCCATCGCCCGGGCGCTCGGGGAGAGGCCGGCCGTCTTGGAGGCCATGAGGGGCCACATGTTCCCCCTCGAGGCTCCCCCGAGGAGCTTAGAGGGCCTCATAGTGTGGTTCTCCGATAAGCTCGATGCGGTACTGGAGCTCTTAGGTTTATCGGGCCCCGTGGAGAGGGTGGCGAGGGCCCTTGCAGGCCTGGGAGCACGAGCTCGCACGCATCCTCCTGGATAGGCTCGGCCCCGTGAGGAATGCCGTGAGGGGCATTCTGCTCTTCGGGGGCCTCGCTATGGGCCAGAGGGGCGGCTGGACCAGCGATGTGGACCTCCTGGTAATCCTCGACGACGAGAGCTGCGATGAGGATGTGGCCGAGGCCCGTTCGAGACTATCGGGGCTGAACCCGTCCGTCAGGCCGAGGGGCCTCCTCGGCCACCTCTTCTCCTCCCTCGAGCGAGCGACGGGCATGTTCTCCGGCCCCTTCGTGTGCAGGGAGCGCGATA
>CAYUYX010000137.1:0-906 GCA_964449495.1 uncultured Candidatus Bathyarchaeia archaeon | reverse complement strand
CATCACCGTTCATGACGAAGCTCCTCGCTCCAACGGGGCTCGTCCTCGGCGGCGTCCTGGCGACCTCTAAGGTCATTTACGGGGAGGTCCCGAGGCCCACGCCGCCCCGGCGTAGAAGCCTCCAGCTCGTCAAGAGCCTTGTTATGTGCTTCCTCCTCTCGGTAGGAGGGGCGCTCCTCTGCCCTGCGGCGGGAGAGGCCCTGAAGTACGTCTTAGAGGCCCTAAAATGGGCTATTTACACCACCCACTACTACCTCACCGGGAGGATAAGGCCTCTTAAGGAGCTCGCACATGAGCTCTCGTCCTGGGGCTTCTTCCCGTGGGGGAAGCTGGCCGGGGAGCTGTTGAGGCTTAGGGAGAAGCCCGATAGGTACGGCCTCGCTCTTCTCCTGGCCCCCCTGGGCGTTCTGGTGCTACACCTCAAGGCCCTCAGGCGCCCCGAGAGCTTATATAAGGGCGGGAGGGCCTCCCTGCGAGATAGCCATGAGCGAGGGCTTCGACCCCTACGAGGTCGTGAAGTACCCGGTGATGACGGAGAAGACCATGAGGATGGTGGAGGAGGAGAACAAGCTCGTCTTCATAGTCGACAGGAGAGCGAACAAGCACATGATAAGGAGGGCTGTTGAAGAGCTATTTGATGTGGAGGTAGAGAAGGTGTGGACCCTCATAACGCCCAGGGGCGAGAAGAAAGCTATAGTGAAGCTCAGGCCTGAGTATAAGGCCGTGGATGTTGCCATGAGGCTAGGCGTACTCTGAGCTAGGCTAGGTCTAGCGCATCGGGCTCGTCCCCGCTGGCGTGGGCTGAGGCCCTCAGAACGGCACGAACTTCCCTTCCACGTACATTATCCTCGATACTATCCTGTGGTCCGTCGTGCTCTCAGGTGGCACGGCCATAGCCACTATCTC
>CAYUYX010000136.1:0-3772 GCA_964449495.1 uncultured Candidatus Bathyarchaeia archaeon | reverse complement strand
GCCGGGAGCCCCTCTATCAAGCGGCCAGGTGGCAGGCCACGAGGTGGCCCCTCTTCACCTCGATGAGCTCGGGCTCTTCCTCCCGGCAGATGGGCGATGCATACGGGCACCTGGGGTGGAAGCGGCAGCCGGGGGGCGGGTTTATGGGCGTCGGCACCTCGCCCTTCAGGTATATGCGCTCCCTCTTGGCATCCGGGTCCGGCACCGGAACGTTGGAGAGGAGGGCCTTCGTGTAGGGGTGCAGGGGCTCTTTTATGACCTCCTCTATCGGCCCGAGCTCCACTATCTTGCCCAGGTACATGACGGCCATGCGGTCGCCCACGTAGCGGGCCTGGGCTATGTCGTGCGTTATGAAGAGGTACGTGAGGCCGAACTTCTCCTTCAAATCTATCATGAGGTTCAATATGCCGGCCCTGAGCGAGACATCTATCATGCTGACGGGCTCGTCGGCCACTATGAACTCCGGCTCCAGGACGAGCGCCCTTGCTATGCCCACCCTCTGCCTCTGGCCGCCGGACAGCTCGTGGGGATAGCGGTCCAGGAAGGCCTCCGGGGGCTTGAGCTCCGCTTCCTCAAGGGCCTTTATGACGCGCTCCCTCAGGCCCTCCCCCTCGGCTATGCCGTGTATCTTCAGGGGCTCCGAAACGATGTCGAAGACCGTCTGCCTCGGGTTCAACGACTCATAGGGGTCCTGGAATATCATCTGCATCCTGCGCCTTAGGGGCCTCAGCTCTTCCTTGCTCAGCTCGAAGATGTTCTTCCCTGCGAAGAACACCTTGCCGTCCGTTGGCTCTATGAGGCGCAGTATGGTCCGGCCCGTGGTGGTCTTGCCACAGCCCGACTCGCCCACGAGGCAGAGGACCTCCCCCTTGTAGATGTCGAAGCTAACGCCATCTACGGCCCTCACCCAGAGCTGCTCCTTCTTGAAGAGGCTCGCAAGGAAGCCCATCCTGACGGGGAACCACTTCTTCAGCCCCTCGACCCTCACGAGCGGCTCGGGCATGACCTCTCACGCCCCCCTCACGCCACCAGGTGGCAGGCCACCCAGTGCAGCTTGCCCACCTGGGTATATTTGGGCTCCTCTCTCCTGCACTTGCCCGTGGCGTACGGGCACCTCGGGTGGAAGCGGCAGCCCTTCGGGGGGTTCAACAGGTCGGGCGGGGCGCCGGGTATGGACTTCAGGCGCACCTTCGGGCCCGTGAGGCTCGGGATGGCGCTGATGAGGCCCTGCGTGTAGGGGTGGGCTGGCTCCTTGAAGATGGTCCTCACGTCGGCGCACTCCACGAGCTTCCCGGCGTACATTATGCCCACCCTGTTGCAGAGCTCCGCTATCACGCTCATGTCATGCGTTATCAGGATGACGGAGAGGTCGTACTCTTCCTTCAGCTTCCTCAGGAGGTCCAGAATCTGGCCCTGGATGACCACGTCGAGGGCGGTGGTGGGCTCGTCCGCTATGACGAGCTCGGGGTTACAGGCCAGCGCCATGGCTATCATGGCCCTCTGCCTCATCCCACCGCTGAACTCGTGGGGGTAGTTGTCGACCCTCGACGGCTCTATGCCCACCCTCTTGAAGAGCTCCCTCACCTTCTCCATGGCCTCCTCCTTTGAGACCTTCTCGTGTAGCATGATGGCCTCCGCAATCTGGTCCCCAACGCGGAAGACGGGGTTGAGGGCGTTCATGGCCCCCTGAAATATCATGCTTATGCGCTTCCACCTGTACCTCCGCCTGAACACAGATTCCCTTATGCCCAGCAAGTCCGTCCCGTCGAAGATGATATGGCCCCCCACTATGCGGCCGTAGGGCGGGAGGAGACGTAGGATGCTCAGGCCGGCGGTCGTCTTACCGCAGCCCGACTCGCCAGCTAAGCCAAAAACCTCCCCCTTCTCGACGAAGAAGCTCACGCCATCTACGGCCCTTACCGCCCCAGCCCTCGTGAAGTAGTAGGTCCTGAGGTTCTCTACCTCGAGGAGCGGCAAGTCCCCTCAGCGCCCCCACGAGCCCATCATTTATAAAAATTCCGCGCCAACGCCTCCCGCACTCCCGGCCCGGGATAATAGCGGATTCTGACCTCCTCCCCCGTGATATCGGCGAGGAGGTCCTCGAGAGCTCTTACCTCGTTCTCGAGCTTCCTCGCCAGGCTCTCCCTCTTGGACGTGAGGGAGTTTAGCCGGGCGTTTATGCGCTCTGCTTTCAGGGAGAGGTCCGAGAGGCACTCCTCCACCTCCTCGAGCTCGGATAACGTTGTCTTAACGGCGTCCGAGGACCTCATCTCCTCGAGTTCCCTTAGGACGTTTCTGCACCTCTCCTGTAGGCCGGAGAGACCGCCGGACAGGGCTTTCTCAATCCACGCCCTTAGCTTCCTGGCCTTGCTCTCCTTCAGGCTAATGCTTCCCCGCTCGAGCATATCCCTCAGCCTCATCAGAAGGGCCCTGAGGCCCGGGTAGCCATCTCCATCTTGGGCGAGGGCGGATACGGGGTCCGATAGATAGGCCGTGAGGGCCTTCTCCTCATCAGGACTCAAGGACGTGAGGCCAGAGGAAGCGGAGGCCCTGAGCTTCGTCATGGGCTTCCAGGCGTGCCTCATCTCCGTCCTCACCTCGATGGAGAGGCGTCTCTTCTCCTCCTCGGCGGCCCTCAAGGCCGAGAGGGCCTCAGAGGCCAGGAGGGCCTCCTTCCTCTTCGTTAGCTCTCGGACACGCTTTTCCACATCCCCCTTCTCGACCATAAGCAGGTCTATCTCGGCCTCCACGCTCCTGAGCTCTTCCACGAGACCCTCTATCCTCGATACGGCTTCCGAGACCTGGTCCTCCATCTCAAGGGGCTTGCACTCTGCGATGAGGGCATCAAGGGACCTCACTAACTCCCCGATTTTCCTCCAGGCCCCCTTGAGCCTCATCCTCGCCCTTATCATGTAGGGCTCCATCTGGGCGAGGAGGCCCCTCCACTCCTTCCCGACGAGGTTGTAAACCCTCGCTAAGGCCCTCTGGAGGGCCGATATGGCTTCTGTGGACAGCTCTGGGCCGGGAAAGCTCACGTCTTCTAAGACGCTCATCACGAGCTTGTGGAACCTTATGGCCGCTCTCCCCGGTCTATGCTTCCTGTGGTCCCTGTCCTGAACGCACCTCTCCCCCTCCTCCCTTATCCTCTCGCAGGCCTCCCTCATATCTGATAGGGCCTTCTCGGCATCCTTCCTGAGCCTCTTCCACTCCTTCGCTAAGGGCTTGAGGGCCGATGAGAGCCTTGACCTGAGCCAGGACATCACTTCCCCGAGGGCCAGCTCCCTCAAGATGGACCCTCTGCCCCCGTTTTAGGGGATGATTTCTTAAAAGGGTTTCCCGCCCTCTCGGCCCATCAGGCGGAGAACTCCCTGCGCTTGAACACGGCGTAGCCCACGGATACGGCGAGGAAGAGCGTGTAGGCACTCAGCCCCGTCAGGAGGAGGTAGGCCTCGAGGGATTGGCTTAGCCAACTCACGCAGGTGTACATGGCGAGGGACGCGAAGACAAGGCCCACGGCCGTGGCAACCCCGATGAACCAGGGCGTCCAGGGCTGGGCCCTGAGGAGACCGTACGATATGGCGATGTGGAGGGCCGCTAAGATGGCTATCGGGACGTGCTGGTGGGCCTGTAGCGCCAATATTAAGATGAGCATAGCGCCTGCCACGGCGTGGAGCACCGCGAGGGCCCTCCTCGCCCCCCCATCTGCCAAGGCTAACCACCGCCCCGCCGGGCCCACACGGCTTAAAAGGCTCAGGGAGCGCCCCCCGTGGGA
>CAYUYX010000135.1:0-3830 GCA_964449495.1 uncultured Candidatus Bathyarchaeia archaeon | reverse complement strand
GGAATCCCATCAGGGGAATTGAAAGAACAACATCAACCGGATACCTAACTCTACCCGCCTCATGAATCCCATCAGGGGAATTGAAAGAAGAGGGCGCTTCAGCTCCTAAATCACCCGGGAGAATGAATCCCATCAGGGGAATTGAAAGCTTCATTCTGGCGAGCTTGTAGATGGCTAAGGCGACGGAATCCCATCAGGGGAATTGAAAGGAGCAGGCCCCCCTGGCCGAGGGAGCCGGGGAAGCATCTGAATCCCATCAGGGGAATTGAAAGCCTCCTACGGCTCCTGCGAACCGTATAGACGCTCAGAATCCCATCAGGGGAGCTGAAAGTGAATTTTCCCGTAAAGAGGGGATGGCCTTTATGCCGGGGGAAGATGCTCCCGTGGCTCCTCCGGCCTTTAGAAGGGCTTTAGCTTCGGCTTGACGGGCTCGGCCATCCACTCCCTTAGCCCGGCCTCCTCTACGGCCCTGAGGACCTCCTCGTCATCGGCCCCCCTCCTTATCTCCACCTTCGCCTCCGTTGGCTCGAGGTGCTTTATGTTGGCCCTCCGGCGCTTGACGCCCGTGAGGCCCTTAGGGCCCGTTACGAGCACGAAGTTGTCGTCTATTATGTCCACCACGACGCACTTGCGGCCTGCCTCACGCCCGGCGATTTTCACGCACACGCGCCCGACCTCTATGGCTGGCACGGCGCCTCCACCTCCGCGCCACGGAGAGCGGCAAGGCCCCCTTATTAGCGCTCGGAGCCCCGGCGCCTCAGGGCCTCCACGACGGCGCAGATGGCCGATAGCACGTCTTCCTGGCCGAGGTTATCCGTGTCAACCACGAGGTCGTAGGGGCTGAGGTCGAGGAGGTCGAAGCCGTAGATGCGCTCGTATATGGCCCTGGTCCTCTCGTCCTTCTCCGCCAGGGCCCTCAGGGCGTCTTCAACGCTTATCCCATTCCTCCTCGCCACCCTCTCGGCCCTGACGGCCGGGGAGGCGTAGAGCCAGACCCTCAGCCCTATGCCCCTGTCGAGCAGCCACGCTATCGTCCAGCTGTCTATGACGACCCCGCCCTTGCGGCCGAGCTCCACGAGCCACTCATCTACCTCCTTATCGAAGCTCGGGTTCCTGAGGCGCTTCTCCATGAAGCTCATGGCCTCCTCGCTCTCCCACCAGCCCGGCCTGTCCACGTGGTAGCCGAGCTCCGCCGCCTTCTCCTTGAGGGCTTCCCCGCCGGAGACGTACTTGAGGCCGTAGCGCTCGGCGAGCTTTCGCCCGACGGTGCTCTTCCCCGTCCCGGTGAGGCCGGAAATGCATATCACGAGCTTATCCTGGCCTCGGGGAGAGCCGGACGGCATCTATCAAGCCCCTCCTCAAGCACCTCGGGCACAGGACGCCTCCGTAGGGGCGCTCGGGCCTCCTCTCCGTGCGGGCGAGCTTCCTCATCCTCGCAGGCCTCTCCCTCGGGACGCCGCCTAAGATGGCGCCGCAGAGAGCGCACCTCGCTGGCCCCGGCTTCCTGCGCTCATACCGAACGATGGTCCTGCCGCCCGGCGTCCTGACCTTTATGCGCCGGAGGCCCCTCGACCTCAGGGCTGGCCTGGGCACGGCTCTCGAGCCCTCCCGCTCACTCGCTCCACCTCACGCCTATGGCCCTCTGTATAAGCGTTCCGAAGGCCATGCTGCACAGCACGTACCACCAGAGGAAGTTGAGCGGCACGGGCCCGACGGGGAAGTAGGCCACCGTGCCGAACATGGGGTTGAAGACGGGCACGAGGATGAACATTATGATGAAGAAGCTCAGGAACATGATGAGCATGGGCTTCGTCGTCTCCCAGGAGAGCTCCCTCATGAGCTGCTGGTAGCGCCCCATCCTCTTCTTCAGCTTCCTCTCCAGCTTGGCCCTCGTCTTCTCGTCCTTCGCCCTCATGGCCTTCTTCATGAGCTTCTCGTACTCCTTCAGCTCCCTCCTGAGCGCTGCGAGCTTCTTCTGGTCGACGAGGAGCCTCCTGAGCCCCGTGATGAGGAAGCTCATGCATATCGCTATGAGGAGCGATTGGAGCGTTGCGGCGGGGCTGACGGCGCTCAAGGAGACCTCATCCCTCCACGAGGAGCTTGAGCAACTGCTCCGCCGCTTCCCTCTGGCGGCCCGTCGGGTTCCTGATGATGGCCACGGGGGCGCCGGTGAAGACGGAGCAGGCGGAGGCCACCATCCTCGAGAAGGCCAGCTCCTCCTCGAGCTCCTCCAAGGTCCTCACGTCCCTACGCCTATCTGCGTCCTTCGGCCTGCGCTCCGCAATCTCCTTCGGGTCGGCCTCTACCAGGACGAGGAGGTCCGGTTTGAGGACCTCGAGGACGTGCTTGGGCAAGCCGGGTAGGTAGCCGAAGCCCGTCTTGATTATCATGTGCGTATCTATAATCACGTGGCCCTCCGCCTTCTCCGCCTCCTTGGCCAGCTTCGCCGCTGCCTCGGCCTGGACCACCTTCTGAGCCGCCATCCCCATCTTCCTCAGCTCGTCCCTGTGGAGCTCACGCCCCCTCTTCTCCATAATCTTCACCATGACGTCCCCGTAGTTCAGCACGGACACCCTCACGCCCCTCTCCGAGGCGAGGGGCAGGAGCTCCTTGCAGACGGTGGATTTGCCGGCGCCGGGTATGCCCGTTACTATGACCACCTTCCTCCTTGCCACGTAATCACCCATCTGGCTCGGGGCGCTGGGGATTTAATGCTTCCCCCACCGGCGCCTCACATGCGCTCCGGGGCCGCTATCCCCATGAGGTGCAGGGCGTTCCGGAGGACCACCCGCACGGCGTCCACGAGGGCGAGCCTCGCATCGGAGAGGCCCGGGGGCTCGGCCCTTATCACCGGCAAGCTCGCGTAGAAGGAGTTGAACCTGTCGGCGAAGTAGAGGGAGAAGGCCGCAAGAGCATCGGGCCTCAGGTCGTCCGCAGCCTTCGCCACCACCTCAGGGAAGCGGGCCACGGCGAGGACGAGCTCCCTCTCGAGCGGGTGGTTCAGAAGGCTGAAATCCGGTTCCTCGGGCTTCCTCCCCGCTTTCCTCAATATGCTACAAGCCCTCGCATGTGTGTATTGGAGGTAGGGGGCGGATTTCGCCTCGAAGTTCAATACCCTATCCCACGTGAAGACCACCTCCTTATCCGGGTCAACGGAGACGAAGGCGAACTTCACGGCCCCGATGCCGACGGCCTCCGCTATGGCCTGCCTATCCGCCTCGCCAAGGCCGGGGGAGTGCTTAGGGACCTCCTCGTAGGCCCTCGCGACCGCCTCGTCGAGGAGGCCATCGAGGGTTATGAAGCGCCCCCTCCTGGCCGACATCCTTGCGCCCGGTATCCTCACGAGGTTGTAGGCGAAGTGCACGAGCCTCCTGGCCTTCTCACGCTCCCCTATTGCGCAGAGGGCGAGCTTCACGTGGAGCTGGGCGAGCTTCTGGTCGGCCCCGATGACGTTTATGACCATATCTGCGTCCCCGAACTTCATGAGCGTGTAGGCCACATCCCTTATCTCGTAGAGGGTCGTCCCATCCGACCTCGTGAGCGTCAGGGAAGGCACCTTGAAGTCCTCGGGTATGGAGAGCTCCTCCCTTAGGCCGAGGGCCCGGACAACGGCATCCGCATCGAGCTCGAGGGCTCCGGCCCTCCTCCTCACGAAGCCCGACGTGTCGAGACGGGCGAGCACATCGGAGACCAGGCCGCTCCACACCACGTCGCTCTCCCAATCCCAGCTATCGAAGTGGACGCCGAGCCTCGAGAGCGTCTGCTTGAAGCCCTGGAGGCACCTCTCGCAGAGGCTGCGGACGAGCTGGACGGCCCATCCCTCCCGCCCC
>CAYUYX010000134.1:0-3855 GCA_964449495.1 uncultured Candidatus Bathyarchaeia archaeon | reverse complement strand
GGAGGCCTCCCCCGAGCTGCATGGCCTCGAGGCTCACGTCAAGGGCCTTGAGAAGGTGGTTGCCGATGAGGGCGAAGACGGCCATAAGCGCAAAGGTCAGCAGGGTGGCCGCCCTCGCCATCCTCGCCCTCTTCCTGCGCCCCTCCCCCTCCGTGGCAGCGAGGAACATGGGTATGCAGCTCGGCGGGTTAAGCATGGCGAAGAGCTGGAAGGCTATCAGCCCTATCTGCATCATCATCTCCATCATCCAATCCCCTCCTCGTCGCCCTCCACGGCGGAGGGGCTGCTCTGATATAAGCTTTATTTTCCATGGGTTAGGGGGCCCACCGCCACCCGGGCCCTCACGCTAAGGCTTTTCAGAGCGGGCGCTGGGAGAGCCTGAAGTGGTGGGACGGGATGCGGGGGTCGTCCGGAGCCCTCCAGGCCCTCATCCTCTCGGCGCTCCTGGCATCCGCCTTCGTGGCGGTGGGCCTCGCCGATGCAGGGGTAGAGGCCCTCGTGGAGATAGGCTCTGTCTCCGTCCGCATAGAGCTCTCGAACGTGAACTCCACCCTCTTCGAGAGGATAACGAATTACTCATCAGCCCTCAACGAGACCACCATCCCCGAGGCCATCGTGAACGCCATAGGCGAGGGGGCCTTCTACGTGGACCCGGCGATAGCCCTGAACGGGACGACGAGGACCATAAGCGCCTCCTTCAAGCTCCTCGGCAGCGCCCTCATGGACTTCGAGTTCAACAGGACGAGCATGGCGAGGACGTACAGGCTCAGGACGAGCTGGAGGAAGACGGACGTGGAGGCCTGGTACAACAGGACGCTCAGGGTGGTCAAGCTCAACTTCAGCTCGTTCTTCGGGAAGCCGCTGAGGAAGTGGGAGCACCTTGCCCATTACGAGCTTGCGCCCGGGGACATCAGGGAGGCCCTCCTCCTGAACACCACCGTGCGGGACGGGCTCTTCGAGAACGGGACGGGGCGGGCCACCTGGCTCTTCGTGCTCCCAAGGGGCGCCAAGTTCCTGAGGGCCGTCCGAGAGGGGAACGAGGAGTTCCTGCTCTTCGAGATGCCCCCCGAGCCCCTCGACGCCTTCATGGCGAGCCCCTTCTGGCCCTTCCTCATCATCGTGGTGGCCGTGGGGGCCGCCGTCGCCTATAGGAGGGCATCCGTCAGGCTCGTCAGGCCAGAGGGGCCCTCCTGATGCGCTATAGCGCCTACGGGCTTTCCTCCCGCCTTCTCCCGGGGGCCGCCGAAATCGTTATAAGAGGCGGGGCAGCCGGTCGGCCACAACCCAGCGGAGGTGAGGCACGTGAGCAGGAGAAGGGGCTTTGCCCTCCCCAGGCAGACGAGACCTCTGCCGGTTTCCGTCGGCGAGGAGCACGAAGTGGATATCATCGAGATGAGCAGGCGCGGGGACGCCGGGGTTGCGAGGATAGAGGGCCTGATAATCTTCGTCCCCGGGACGAGGCCCGGCCAGCACGTGAAGATAAAGATAGTGCGCGTGGGGAGGAACTACGCCATCGGGGAGGTCATATAGGCCCGTGTGAGCGAGCCCAGGCGTAGGGGCTTCCCGTAGCTCTCGCTCATTCCCATATTTCGCCCGAGCCCTCACAGGCCCGTCTGCCTCAGGTGCCTGATTGTCCCGAGGAAGGTCCCATCGAGCATGTAGACCTCCGCATCGGCCATGGGGACGCAGGCCGTCCTGAGCACGGGGCCTATGAGCTTCTCGTCGCCGGCCCTGCGCTTCCCCGCGTTGACAGCCTGGCCGCCGAGGAACTCGTTGAAGGAGGGCATCACTATCAGCCTCCGGGCGGATGGCTCCTCCGGGCGTCCTCTCCCCCGCCTCGCCAGCTCCTCCGCCAGGCAATCGCCATCGCAGGGAGCCACGAGCCACACCCTGGCCGTCGTCCTGAAGAATGGCCCCTCCCTGAACGATACGACGGGGTGCATGTGCCCTGTTACGAGCGTCTCGCAGGCCAGGACATCCGAGTCGGGCCATGCGTGGCCGTGGAAGAGGCCGAAGCCCCAGAGAACGAGCCCGCCGGAGCCCGCAAGCTCGACCCCGTCCGGGAGGAGGGCGTCGATACGCCCGTCGTGGTTCCCCGGCACGACCACCAGACGGCCCACCAGGCCGGAGAGGGCCTCGAAGAAGGCCGGTATCTGCGCCCACTCCTCCGCCTCGACGCCGGAGACCGTGTGCTTCACGTCCCCGAGGAAGACGAGCACGTCCGGCCTGAGGGCCCTGAGGAGTTCCTCGAGAGCCCTGTGCATCTTCCCCACCTGGGCGGGTATGTGGAAGCCCTTGTCGGCCAGGGTGGATTCCCAACCTATGTGCAGGTCCGCAACGACGAGCGCCCTACGGCCCCGGGGCCCGTGGAGCAGCAGGGCTGGCCTGCCGAGGACGGCACCTGCCCCGGGGCAGAGCATCAGCAGCTCCATGCCTCTTGCTTTTAAGCTCGGGGAAACAAATCCCTTGCGTGTAGGAGATGGCATCGGGCGGGCACGAGCGATTCGATGTGGTCATCGTCGGGGCCGGGCCAGCAGGCCTCTTCACCGCTCTGGGCCTCGTGGAGAAAGGCGGCCTCGAGGTCGCCATACTGGATAAGGGGCCCGAGTTGGCCGAGAGGCGTTGTCCCGCCAGGGAGAGCGGGGTCTGCGTGAGGTGCAGGACGTGCGCCCTCCTCTCGGGCTGGGGAGGCGCTGGCGCCTTCAGCGATGGCAAGCTGACGTACTCCCCCGATGTAGGGGGTTTGCTCGCCGATGTGGTGGGCCACGAGAAGCTCAGGGAGCTCATGAAGAAGGTGGATGAGACGTACCTCCGCTTCGGCGCCCCGAGCAAGCTCTACGGGACGGACGAGGACAGGGTCTCCGATTTGGCGAGGAGAGCCGCCATGGCTGGTCTAAGGCTCGTGCCCCAGCGGGTCAGGCACATGGGAACGGATGGCTGTGCCCGTGTCCTCAAGGCCATGTACTCCTATCTGGCCGGGAGGACGGAGGTGCGGATGAAGACGGAGGCATCCGACGTGCTCGTGGAGGGGGGGCGCGTGGCCGGCGTGAGGACGGCGGACGGGGAGGAGATAAGGGCCAGGTACGTGGTCCTCGCCCCGGGGCGCGGGGGGGCCGAGTGGCTCAAGGGCCTTGCGTCGAGGCTCGGCATAGAGGTGTCCACGAACCCCGTCGACATAGGCCTCCGGGTCGAGGTGCCCAGCGTCGTCATGGAAGAGCTCACGAGCGCCCTCTACGAGCCAAAGCTCATCTACTACTCCCGGCGCTTCGACGATAAGGTCAGGACGTTCTGCGTGGCCCCCCACGGCTTCGTGATAACCGAGTACTACGATGGGATAATAACGGTGAACGGCCAGAGCTTCTCGGATAAGGCCAGGTGGACGGAGAACACGAACTTCGCCATTCTCGTGAGCGCCCCCTTCACGAGGCCCTTCGAGGACCCCATAGCCTACGGGAAGCACGTGGCGGCCCTCACGAACCTCATATCCGGCGGCGTCCTCGTCCAGAGGCTCGGGGATCTCCTCAAGGGGCGTAGGTCCACGGAGAAGCGCATAGAGAGGAGCCTGGTGAGGCCAACCCTCCCATCCGCCACGCCCGGGGACCTGGCCTACGTCATGCCCTACCGCTTCCTGGCCGATATACTCGAGATGCTGAGGGCCCTGGACAAGCTCGCCCCCGGCGTCTACGGGCACCACACGCTCCTCTACGGGGCGGAGGTGAAGTTCTACTCGCTCAAGGTAGATGTGAATGAGCACCTCGAGACGCCGATAAAAGGGCTCTTCGCCGCCGGTGATGGAGCTGGCCTCACGAGAGGGCTTGTCCAGGCAAGCGCCTCCGGCCTCATCGTGGCAGAGGA
>CAYUYX010000133.1:0-3863 GCA_964449495.1 uncultured Candidatus Bathyarchaeia archaeon | reverse complement strand
GGCCCGAGCACCCCAATCCACCTCAAGGTCCGTGAACCTCATGGCCTCCCCGGGGAGGACGAGCTTTATCCTCGTCCAGGACAAGCTCTCAGCCGTGAAATCTGGCGTGTAGAGGAGCTCCCCGTTCGATAGGAGAGCTAACAGCTCCCCGGAGCTCGAGAGCGAGATGGCTATGGCCCTGTGGCTCGAGCTGGTGTAGACGAGTTCCCAGGTGGCGCTCTCGCCCTGCGATATGATGTCCCTGGCCCTGTAGATGGAGCCCGGCCCATCGTAGAAGAAGTTATCGGAATCGGGCGGTACGACGCCCTCGTAGGTGGAGGCGAACCACCAATCCGCCCCGCCCACCTGGCGATGGGCGAGCTCGAACACCCCGGGCGCTGGGCTCGGGAAGCCGTTGTTCACCAAGCACGTATGGCCCGTGTCGGCGTGGTAGATGCGGACGCCGCCGGATTCGAGCGCTAAGACGAGCGCCCAGCCCACCTGGGCTATCTCGTGCACGGGCTCGCTCGTCAGCCTCACGAAGCTCGGCCCTCCCGAGAGCGATACGGCGTAGAGACCGTTGCCCGTGAAGTCCGTGGGCGGGTAGCCCGTCGATATGAAGAGGTCCACATCGCTGAGCCCTGAGATGGTTATTCGCTCGGGCGGGGAAGCGGCCCCCCAGGCATAGCCGGCTCTCTCCGTCGGGCTGACGCCTGGAATTTGGAAGTCAACGCCGGGGAGCCAGCTCGCCCCGTAATCCGGGCTTATCTGAATGCCCGATACGCAGAGGGCGACGAGGTGGCCGGATAGAACGCCTTCCTCGAGGAAGACGACCTCGTTCATGGTGTCCCCGTATATGCCGCCGTAGGAGCGGTGCCATGTCTTCCCGCCGTCCTCAGTCTTGCATATGCAGCCCGCCCCTCCCCCGGGGACGTAGGCGTACTTGGCGGCATCGCCGAAGGTCGTCGTGAGCTTGTAGTAGCTAGGGTCCTCGCCGGGCATGTGGTGGTCGATGGCTATTATTGAGCCCCAGCCCCCAGACTTGAGGCAGTAGAGCCATTTCTTGTTCAGGGGGTCCCACTTCCCAACGCCCCTGAGGCTCGAGCCGCTCGTCCCGGGCAGGGGCCTGTATGGGCTCCCCCTCGGGCCATCTACCGTGCCCCACCAGAGCCTATTCGGGTCGTACGGGTCCGGCTTTATGAAGCACGCTATGGGCGTGCCCGAGACGCCCTCCGGGATTATCTGGTCCCACGACCAGGAAGAGCCCGTGAACTCGCCCCTCCAGAACCACTCGTTGAGCGTCCCCACGTAAACCACATCGTTATCACGGTCAACGGCGACCCTCGTGGTCATCTTATCGAGCACGAGCTCCCATGTCCACGAGCCAGCGCCGTCCTCGACGCCCCTCACGAGGAAGAGGCCATGGGCGCTGCTCGACACGAAGAGGGCCGGGGAGCCGAGGAAATCGGGGTCGTAATCGAGCATGACCACCGCATTTATGTCGGACGTGAAGGGCGGCTCGTGCCTAATCGCCGTCCAAGAGTTCCCCTCGAATACGAGCTCGAAGACGCCCTCGAATGGCTGGACCGCTTCCCCGAGGGCCGCTGGGTTCACCCTGACGGATGCGTAGAAGTGGGTGCCGCTGAGGGCCACGATGGATACCGCCTCGTAGGCCGAGGGGGTGCCGTCGAGCTCGGGCACGCCCGTGTCGAGTCTCGCCCAGCTCGCACCGTCGTCCGTGCTCATCCATAGGCCGTTGTTCCCGCCGGCGAAGAGCACGCCATCTGCCTCGGCCATGGAGAGGAAGCCCGTCTCTATGAGGTCGGGCTGGCGGATGAGCTCCCAGTGGGCGCCCCCGTCCGTGCTACGCCATATACCGCCCAAGCCGTGGGAAGCTATGACGGTGTGGGTGCTCGTTATGAAGACGAAGTGCATGTCGCCCCCATCCGGCCCTATGGGCTCCCACGCGCTCTTCTGGACGATAAGAGGTGGGGGAGCGCACGAGACCCTGGGGGCAGCGGAGAAGGCGAGCAGGGCGAGCGCCAGCTGGCACGTGATGACCAGGAGGTGTAGCGCCCTTGAGCCCATCTCCTCACCCGGCCGCTATCTGGCCCCCGCCTTTTAACGCTGTCGGCCGGTGGGTCGTCCGGTGGCCAGAGCCTGGACCTCGGAGAGGTGCCTCGCAATCCGGATTAGCCGGGGCTCTATCTCGTACAACCGGCCCTTCTCCACCACGAGGTGGCGCACCGGGATGTCGAGACCCGTTATCCTGAGCGCTTGCCGGAGGGCGAAGTGCACCTGCACGCAGTTGGGGGAGCCATCGGCCGTGAGGACGGTGATGCTCGCCGGCCTCGACATGACCATTATCGTGGCTATCTTGGCCGTGATGTGGTTCATGTGCTCCCTCTCAAGGCAAACGCTCAGGGCCACCCGTCCATCGGCCAGCTCGGCCAAGCCCTCCGGCCACTCCCATCGCAGGCACTCGCTGTATATGAGGAGCTCGGCCCCCTTGATGTCCTTCCCCGTAACGCTCGTCGAGAGGAGCTGTCTTAGCTCCGGAAGCTCCGGCCTCGTCATACGTTACCCCGACGCCCGAGCTGGGGCCTCGTTCTTAAGGCTTCAGGCCCTTCAGCCGCTCGACGGGGAGCCCTATGGCCCTCTCGAACTCGTAGATGGCCCTTGAGGCCACCACCCATGCGTCGAGGCCCTCCCTATCTACGCAGATTAGCTCGTCCGCCAAGGAAAGCACCTCGTCGGAGAAATGCCCGTGGGGGAAGCCCCCCACGATTATCATGGGCTTCTCAAGGCCGGCCAGCCCCCTCATGGCCTCCTCGACCGTCATGGGCTCGCCGAGGCGGGTGAAGGCGATTATTCTGCTCGGCTCAAGGCGTTCCACGACCTCCGCAAGGCGCCCACGCCTGATGGTCAGGAGAGGCGGGCCTCCCGGCGGCACCTGCCCTTCCTCGTAGAGCTGCTCTATGAGCCCCACGAAGCGGTTGTAGTTCCTCGGGAGCCTCGTGGCCGGGTTCACCTCTATGATGTGGCCGTCCACCGTGTGCACGTACGTGCGCAGGAGGCTGGCCTTGTTCAACGGGCTCCCCATGACGGCCAGGAGCGTCGTGTGGGCGATGTCTGGGCGCCCCCTCTTCTCGGCGTTCGGCAAGCCCCTCATGGCGCTGTGGTGGAGCGAGCGGTCGAGCAGCATGGCGCCTGGCCTCTTCCTCCTCGCACGGGCCGTCTTCACCACGGCCGGGTGGCGCCAGAGCTCCTTGGGCACCCTCTCTATGGCCGCTTCGGCGAGCACGAATATGAGGGGCAAGCCCTTCAGCACCTCAGGCTTTTCCCCGCCGGGCCCCTAAGTACCTTCGGGCCTGGGGGCCGAGATGGATAGGTCGGAGAAGGCCATAGCGCTGAGGAGGATAAGGCGCCTCTTCGAGCTCGCCCTCCAGGTCGTGAAGACGGAGCCAGAGCTCGCCGACCGCTACGCCGAGATAGCGAGGCGCATAGCCATGAGGGCCCGGGTCAGGATACCGCCGGAGTACAAGCGCCTGATATGCAAGCGTTGCAAGCGCCTCATCGTCCCGGGCCTCACGTGCCGGGTAAGGCTCCAGCCAAGGCGGGAGCCCCACATCGCCATCACCTGCCTGAGGTGCGGGGGCGTGTACAGGATACCCATCAAGGGGAGGAGGAGCAGAAGGGCGAAGAAGTGATGTTCTTATAGGCCCTGCCCGTGTATCCGGGCGGAGGGGCGCCGGGTGGGCCACATCCACGTCGATGTGGTGCTCAGGGGGGCCAGGGCGGCCCGGGCCATCCGCATGCTGGTGGACACCGGCGCCACCTACACCATCATACCCCCCGGGCTGGCCGATGAGATAGGCCTGGTG
>CAYUYX010000132.1:0-3919 GCA_964449495.1 uncultured Candidatus Bathyarchaeia archaeon | reverse complement strand
CCGAGGCCATCGCCAGGACGTTCTTTATCGAGCTCGACGAGGCCGGCGTGTTCTGCCTCAAGCTCAACTTCACCTACGGGGCCGAGCTCGGGGGCGCCTGCGTGGAGGTCCGGCTCTACGAGAGGAGGACGTATTATAACGCCATGCTGGGGGAGCTCGTGGAGAAATGGGCTTCCTACTGGCACAGAAGCGTATGTCTCTCCGCCATCTCGCCGGAGAAGCACACGAGCATACTGATAAAGACGGTGAGGCCCGGGAACTTCATGCTTCTCCTCCAGGCGGTGGAGGGAGGCCCGGTCGAGTACGCCGTAGCCCTCAAGACCATCTGCCTCCTGAGCGAGGCGCCCCACCTCGGCCTCGGGGAGCTCTCCTACGATTGGGGAGAGGACGAGCCGAGCACGCAGGTATTCGTCATAGAGGTCCCTGGGCCCGGGCTCTACGAGGTCGAGGTAGAGCAGGTGGCCTACTCGGCTGGCCCTCCCCCCGATGTCGATAAGGCGCTCATCATAATGGACGTAGAGGACTTCGATGTCGGTCAGGACGTCTTGGACCTGTACTTCAACGATGTCTTCATCGGGAGAGCAGACAACACAACGGGCGGCTTCGTGGTGATGGGCGTTCCGCCCGAGCTCGTGATGCGCTCTAACGAGCTCCGTATCGTGTACGTATCCAGTAGCCCGGACGGGGTCTTCATAAGGGAGATTCGCTTTGAGATGATGCGCTGCGTGGATGGCCGATCCTCCTATTCCTCCTTGTGGGGGGTGGGGCATCGCCTCAAGTATCCCGGCGAATCCCTGGCCATCAGCATAGGCGATTTTGATGGCGCCCTCAGGGTGAAGGCGTCCGCGTACAGCGCCGAGCACGGGGATATCCTGGCAACCGCCTTCCTCCACGGGAACACCACGAAGAGCCTCTACTTCTACGCCACCGACTCCCTACACTACCTCATCCTCACGAGGAACAGGAAGGCGCCTCTATCGCACAGGATAGCCGTGCGGGCCGTCGAGACCGTGGAGCTCTGGCCGGGCGACGACTTAGAGCTGACGTTCCACAGGGAACCCCGTGGGCCGGAGGGGAAGTTCGTCCTCGTCCACCTGAGGGATGGCTGGCTCCACGCCATCAACATGAGCATCCTCGAGGGGGCGGGCTGGGCGTGTTATGCTTCCCGCTTCTCCACCTTCTGGGAGCGGTATCCCCCCTGGGGCGGGCCGTGGTGGATGGAGTACCTGTTCCACGAGACGGTAGCCAGCTGCGTGGCCGCCTACGGGCGGTTGACGGTCGAGAAGGCCTGGGGGCTTTGGAAGGAGCCAGTTCGACAGGTCGAGTTCGTGTCGCCCACGGAGGAGGGCCGGGACATCCTGTACCGCATCCACGGCGCCATAACCTCCTATGAGGATGGGGAGCCCGTGAGCCGCCGTGAGCTCCTCCCGCTCGAGTGCCCCAGCGACCTCCTCCTGCTGAGGGTGTGGGCTAAGGCCTTCTACGGGGCCAGCAATACGGCGAGGTTCAGGCTCAGCGTCCGGGCCACGGAGCCCATCGGCCAGATATCGCCGGGGGGCACCGTACACTTATCCGGGCTGAACTCCACGCAGGGGCCAGGCTACGCCGTCCTCAGCTTCCCCGCCGAGGTAGGCCGTGAGTACGAGTTCGTGATAGAGCCCGAGGGGCCCTCGGGGGATTGGCGCATAAGCGCATCCGCTTGGATGCCCGATGAGGCTCAGTGGACGCCGGAGCCCAGCGGGACAGCTGTCAGCGGGAGGCTTGTCCTCGAGTTCGTCCCGACCGTCGACGGAGAGGGCTTCCTTGTGGTCGAGGCGGAAGGCGGTGTCTCGGACGTGGATGTGGAACTCGCCGTCAGGCCGGCATCCCGCCTCGATGTGAATGCCAGCGCCACCGTGGTATTCGCGCCCAACAATCTGACGAGCCTACTCGAGCTCGAGCTGGAGGCCAACACGACCTACGCCCTCAGCGTGGAGAGCGAGAGCTATACGCCCTGCACCATCTACCTATTCGACGAGGCTGGCCGCAGCCCCCTGCTCGGGGGAAGCGCCGTCCTCCAGCACCCGGTGGGGCGCTCCTCCACGCACCTGCTTACGCCCCGGTCCTCGGGGCCCCTCTACATGGCCGTGGTGGGCTCGAGAACCGGCAGCGTGCTCGTCCGCCTGCGGGCCATATACGTGGCGCCCCGTCTGGAGGCCCAGCCCGGCGAGGAAAAGCCCCCTCAGGCCGACGTGATGCCGGTCTTGCTAATCGGCCTCCCCGCCGGCCTGTTCATCGGGGCCGCCTCCGCCCTGCTGGTGGCCCGCAGGATATGGCATCGAGCTGGCGCGGCCGGAGGCGGGGAGTAAACCCTTAAAACCAACCCCCACTCGATTGCGCAAGCGAGCGGGTGAGGCCGCTTGGGCGCCCGTAAGAAGCACGCTCCGAAGCGGGGGAGCCTGGCGTACATCCCGAGGAAGAGGGCCAGGCGTGAGGTACCCAGGATAAGGTATTGGCCGGACGTCGAGGGGCCGCCCCGCCTGCTCGGCTTCGCAGGCTACAAAGCCGGAATGACGCACGTCGTCATGGTAGAGGATAGGGAGCGCTCCCCCAACGCCGGGAAAGAGGTGGTGGTGCCCGTTACCATCATAGAGACGCCCCCGCTCATGGTGGTGGCCATAAGGGCTTACGAGAGGACTCCCTACGGCCTCAAGACGCTCACGGAAGCATGGGCAAGCCCAAAGCACTATGAGGAGCGCGTGAAAGAACTCGATGGGAAACTCGAGGAACTAAGGGGTAAGCTCAGGGGGGCGGAGAAGGACGAGAAAGCCGAGCTCGAGAAGAAGATAAGGGCTCTTGAGGCCGAGAAGGAGTACTTAGGAAAGCTGGTGAAGTTCTTTGAAGACCTCGAGAGGGCGACGAGCGTTCCTGAGGAGTCGAGCCCTGAGGAGGCCTTCAGCCTCATGGAGAAGGCGCTGGCGGAGGGGAGGCTCGCAGAGGTGAGGGCCATAGTGGCCACGCAGCCTCGCTTAGTGAGCGGGGTGCCCAAGAAGAAGCCAGATATCATGGAGATAAAGATTGGGGGAGGCTCTCTGAGGGAGCAGCTCGATTACGCCAAGGAGATGCTCGGCCGGGAGGTCCCGATAACCGAGGTCTTCAAGGAGGGCCAGCTCGTGGATGTCATCGCCGTAACGAAGGGGAAGGGCTGGCAGGGGGCCGTTAAGCGCTGGGGGATAAAGATACTGCCTCGCAAGACGAGGAAGGGCCGTAGGAGGGTGGGCGCCCTCGGCCCCTGGCACCCCGCAAGGGTGCTCTACACGGTCCCGAGGCCAGGCCAGATGGGCTATCACCAGAGGACGGAGCGCAACAAGCGCATCCTCAAGATAGGCTTCAACGGCGAGGAGGTAACGCCAAAGGGGGGCTTCCTCCGCTACGGCGTAATTAGGAACGCCTACGTCATGCTGAAGGGAAGCGTCCCGGGCCCTGCCAAGCGCCTGATAAGGCTCAGGTATCCAGCTCGCCCGACGACGAAGATACCCCAGAAGCCCCCGAAGATTCTTTACGTGTCCCTCGAGTCCCCCCAGGGCAAGTGAGGAGGTGGTGATGGCCGTGCCGGTTAAGGCGCCCGTTTACGGCCCGGATGGCTCCGAGGTCGGCGAGCTCGTCCTGCCAGAGCTGTTCGAGACGCCCTTGAGGCCAGATGTGATAAAGAGGGCCTTCCTGGCCGTTCAATCTCGCTCCTTCCAGCCCCAGGGCCGCGCTCTGATGGCTGGTAAGCGCACCTCGGCCAAGTATAAGAGCAGGCGCCGCAACCCAGCCGAGCGCTACTTCGGCATGGCCCGCCTGCCTCGCGAGCCCCACACGCGCCGCGCTCGCTTCGCGCCCATGACGGTAAAGGGCAGGTGTGCACACCCGCCCCTGCCTTGGAAGAAGATCGTGA
>CAYUYX010000131.1:0-3939 GCA_964449495.1 uncultured Candidatus Bathyarchaeia archaeon | reverse complement strand
GCAAGGAAGAGCGCCGGACGTGGGCGGGCCGGGATGTTTCCCGCTACCTTCTCTGGACCCCCCTCCCGGTCCGCCCACGGGCGAGGCTTTTAACCCGGGGGTCGGGGGTTCAAATCCCCCCGGGCCCGCCAGGCGCAGGGAGGTAGCAAGATGGAACGCTTCCTGGCGGCACGCTTCATATCGAGGCCCAACCGCTTCACGGCCGTTGTAGAGCTGCCGGATGGCTCGACCGCCAGGGCACACGTGGCCGACCCCGGGCGCCTGAGGGGGCTCCTCTTCGAGGGAAACCAGGTCCTCATAGCGCCCAAGGAGGGTGGGCGATTTCGTTACAGGCTCGTGGCCGCTCGCTCGGGGGAGAAGTGGGTCCTCATAAACAGCAGCGTCCACAACGACCTCGCCCAGCTCGTGTTGGCCCACATCCCCTTTCTCTCGGCCTTCCGCTCCTTGGAGAGGGAGACCCAGCTCGGGGGGCATAGGATAGACTTCAGGCTTGATGATTATTGGCTCGAGGTGAAGGGCTGCACGCTCATGAGGGCCGGGATAGCCTACTTCCCGGACGCCCCGACCGGGCGAGGCCTGAAGCACGTCAGGCTCCTCAAGGCCCAGCCACGAGCCGGCGTCCTCTTCCTCGTGATGGCCGATGCGGAGCTGATGGCCCTCAACTTCGAGATAGACCCGGCCTTCAGCGGTGAGCTGGCGTCTTCCCACCTCGATTTGTTCGCATACTCCTTCGAGTTCGATGGAGAAGCCCTGGAGCCCCTGGGCCTCGTGCCGGTAACCCGAGAAGAAAATGCCCCATCCGTCCTGCCCTTCTTATCCGAGCTCAGGCGGGCCGTCGAGGCATACAACCGGTACCACGAGCCGGAGGCCCGCTACGATATAGTGGAGGTCAATCACGACAGCTTCGTCCTGGCCCTGACCGGCTGCGTGGGCATCTCCTGCTGCCTCTTCGACTACATGGACGATATAATATACGAGGCCGGCTTGGAGGGATGGGGGGTCGCCTCGTGGAAGGAGAACGGGGGCCAGTTCCTGATACGGTACGCCCGGGGCGCCTCTCCTCCCGCATCCGCCCCTCCTGCGGGGCGAGGCCGCTGAGGACAGGGCTCTCGCTCACGCCCTGAACCACTTGAACATAAGGTACCTTATGTCCCCCCTCGCCTCGTCCACGACCGCTACGACGAAGCGCTTGCGGACCGTCGTGGCCAATCGCCCGGCCCTCACTATCTCCGTGGCCGTCAGGTCGTCGTCCGGCTTCTTGACCGACACGAGGAAGGGGGCGTGCTCGAGGCCTGGCCCGAGCCGGTAGACGGCGAAGTCGCACCCGAACTTTATGCCGGATGTAACCACGAGCCCCTTGTCCCTCAGGTCCTTGTAAACGGCGTATTTGGCATCGAAGTCCTCGTGGACCTTCCGCCCGATATCCCTTAGCTCTCCGGGACCTATGGTCCGTTTCCCAGGCCCCCCGTAAACCCGTATGAGGCCTTTCTCGAGAAGGTAGAGCCCCTCCATGAGGTCGAGGATGAGGGGAGCCTCGAAATCCGGCCCCTTCGGCTTAGGTACCCCGAGGGGCTTCCCGTAGAAGCCGAGCTTGTAAACGGCCCGAGCCTCCCCCACGTCCCAGATGACGAGGAAGTTCCCCACGAGCTCGGCCTCTGCGACGTGCTCGCGCCCGCCTCCCTCCGCACAGGGCATGTCCGGCACCTACAAGCCCATTATCAGTATCCTGACCGTATCCGCCGCATCAAGGGCCTTGTCCGCAGCGTCCTCGAGGAAGGAGGCCACGTCCCTGGCGAGGAAGACCGCCCTGAGCTTCAGGTTCTTCTCGTCCAATATCCTAATCTCCGTCTCCCTGTAAAGCATGTCTATTTGCTTCTCGAGGCTCTCCACCTCGGAGATGAGGGACCTTGCTGCGTTCGGGTTCATGGTCAGGGCCTGGGTAACCTCGTGGAGCTTCTCCACTATCCTGCTCACGGCGTCGGCGAGCCTTGAAATGCTCTCCCTTATGTTATCCGGGAGCTTGCGCTCCTTCATGAGCTGTATCATGCGGAAGACGGCCCCCTCGTAGAAATCCGCTATCTCGCTTATCTGGTAAAGGAAGCGCACGATGTCGTCGCGGCTCGGCAGGATGGGCATGCTCTCCGATATGCTCTCTATGATGCGTATCCTGTCCTCGTGCAGGATGTCGTCGAGTTCCCTCATGCGGACGAAGAGCTGCTCTGCCCCATCCTTATCCCATCGCTTAAAACAATCGATTATATCGAGCAGGAGCCTCGACATGTCCACCAAGCGCTTCACGTACTCCTGGCAGGCCCTCAGGACGGCCACCCTCCCTCGTAGCACGTCGGAAGGCAGCAACCCCCTCCCCCGCTCTCTGCTGCCTCGCTCTCCTACCCACGTGAGTAGGAAAGCCTAAAAAGCATTTCCCATTTAGAGGAGGATAGCCCGGGCTATACGGGTTCCCCGAGTTCCTCGAAGTCTATTCTCCGGCGGAGGTAATCCCTCAGGAGGGAAGGGAGCCTCTCGACGGGCGTCCTCACCTGGCGCCACGTATCCCGGTCCCTCAGGGTAACGGTGTTGTCCTCTAACGTCCGGTGGTCGACAGTGATGGCTATCGGGATGCCCACCTCGTCGCAGCGGGCGTAACGGCGCCCTATCGAGCCTGCCTCATCGTACTCGACATCAAAGCCCTCGGAGACGAGCATATCATAGATGGCCCTCGCCTTCTCGGGCAGCCCATCCCGGGCGAGGAGGGGGAGGACGGCGGCCTGAACGGGCGCTATGTCCCTGGGGAGCTTCAGCACGATGCGCCCATCCTTGACGGTGTAGGCGTGCTCTAAGGCCACGTAAACGAGCCTGTCGAGGCCGAAGGATGGCTCAACAACGTGCGGCACGAGGCGCCTCACCTTAATCGTCCTCTTCACCCTTGAAACGGATACGTGCTCTCTCGTGAGCTCGTAGGGGCCGAGGGAGAAGCGCCCCTCTTCCTCGATAGCCCTCGCGAGCTCTTTCTCACCGGCCCTTGAGAGGAGCCTCAGGACATCGGGCGCATCGGGGCCGAAGTCCGCTTTTATCCTATCTACCCTCGGCTTCACCACGAGCTCTTCCACCACCCTCGGTTCCTCGAGCTCCTTGTAGGCCGTCAAATCGGCTCCCGACCACTTTATATGGCGCCCGAGGTCGTAGTCCGTCCTATAATTATGGCCCGAGACCTCGACCCAGCCCCAGCGCTCGGTAAGCACCTCCTGGTCGTAGCCCTGGACCGAGTAGTGGGCTCTTTCCCACTCGAGCTTCTCTATGAAGCGCTGCTTCTCGCCGGGGACGCCGAGTGCTTCGAGGAGGCGCTTTGCGAGGGCCATGAAGTAGGCCATCCACTCCATAATTATGTGGCCCTTCTCCACGGCCTCCCTCGGGCTCACCTCTATGGGCTCCTCTATCCCCCTGCGCCTCAGCTCGGCCGGTATGAGCCTCAGGACCTCGTCCTCCACCTCGCTCAGCCTTGGGCAGCCGGGCTCCTCGGGGTCGAAGAAGAACTCGTAGTCTATTATGGTGAACTCCCTCAGCCTTATCGGCCCCTGCCTGGGCGATATCTCGTTCCTCAGCGCCCGCCCGATTTGGACGACGGCGAAGGGGAGGCGCTTCCTCGCCTGCTCGTAGAGGCGCCTGAACTCCACGAAGATGCCCTGCGCCGCCTCCGGGCGCCCGTAGCCCACGGCGTCGGAGTAGGGGCCTATGGTCGTAACGAACATGGTGGTGAAGTAGCCGGGCCTGCCGAGCTCGCCGCCGCACTCCGGGCACCTGATGCCCCTCGCCCCCATCTCGGCCATCAGCTCGTCGAGGGAGAGCTTCTCAGCATCGAGGAGGCCAGCGTCGGCGAGGAGGTGGTCGGCCCTGAACTTCCTGCCGCACTTCAGGCACTCCACCATGGGCTCCTTGAAG
>CAYUYX010000130.1:0-3996 GCA_964449495.1 uncultured Candidatus Bathyarchaeia archaeon | reverse complement strand
GGACAAGGGGCGGGCCTTGAGAGCCCGTGGGCCGAAAGGCCCTCGTGGGTTCGAATCCCACCCCCGGCGCCAGGGGGCAAACGCTCTCCTCGGGAATCTGCCCGATTAGCCTAAAATATCGAGGCACGCACCATCCAATCCGTGCCCGGTGGACGAAGGCCCTAAATTAGCTCTCCGACCTCCTCGGCCAGCTTCTCCAGGGCCTTGAGGGCTCTTGAGCTGGGACAGGCATCTAAGGGAGCTAAGCCAGCCCTATCTGCATTTAGAACTGCCTCGTCGAAGGGTATCATGGCCTTCACCGGCAGCCCGAGCTCTTCTTCGAGCTTCCTCCTGGCCCACACCGCTTCCTCATCGCTCATGACCTTGTTCGCCACTGCCCAGAGGCGCCTCACGCCGAGCTGACCCGAGAGCCTGGCCATCTTCTCTACGGCCATAATGGAGCGCTCTGTCGGCTCGGTTACGAGCAGCATGAGGTCTACCCCCCTGGCTACCCCTCTTCCGAAGTGCTCGAGGCCCGCCTCCATATCGAGGACGACGACATCTCGCTCGTAGAGGACGAGGTGCCTCAGCAGCTCTTTCACGAGGGCGTAGGCGGGGCAGAGGCAGCCGGAGCCAGCCCTCGGGGGCGCCCCCATGACGAGGAGCCTTACTCCATCCGGGCCCGTTAGGGCGTAGCGCTCCGGTATGTCGTCCACCCTCGGGGTGAGCTTGAAGAAGGAGCCCCATCCTGCGCCTGGCCTTGCGCCGGTACGCTCTTCCACGAGGTCGAGGTCCTCGGAGATGGGCGTTATGGCCTTTTCCGCCTCGGGCCTTATGCCGAGCGTCATGTAGAGGTTGGGATTTGAATCGCAATCCACGGCCAGGACCCTTAATCCCCTTCTGGCGAGGAGCCTGGCGAGCGTCCCGGCCACGAACGTCTTGCCGACGCCCCCCTTGCCGCAGACAGCTACCTTGAAGCCGCTCATCCCCTCCGCATGGCCCGTCCACCGGCCTTAAGGCTTCTGTTCCCAGCGTAGTGAGGGGGGCGCTGGGGGACGCCCGCCATAAGCGCTCAGAAGAGCCCGGCCAGCCATCTCGCCAATCGCCCGAGCCAGATGCGCAACCACGTGGCCCGCCTATCCCTGCCGAGCACCCTGAAGTACACGCCATCTGCGTAGCAGGCCACCACATCCCCTATCTCGTAGCGGGGGAACACGGGCGTCGAGACAACGAGGCGCCCGATTTCCCCGGCCCGCATCTCATAGAGCATCTTCATCTCCCGGCCCACCCTGACCTCGAGGAAGTAGGAATCGTAGAAGGGGACGAGGAAGGGCTCCTCGTTGGCCTGGATAGCGAACATGCCCTCCGTTGCCCCGTAGGCCTCCAGAATCACAGCTCGTGGCCCGAAGGCCTCCCGGAGCTCGGGGGCGTAGTGCTCCTGGATGTACGGTACCCCCGCACACAGCACGAGCCCTATGGACCACAAATCTCCCGGCCTAACGCCCTTCTCGCGCTCGAGCCACTTGGAGAACATCCAGAGGGCTGGCCCAGCCCCTATGGCCATTCCCACGTCGAGCCCGTCGAGGAGCCTGAGGACGAGTTCGAAGCGCCTTGCCCAATCCGCCCTCTCGACCCCCGGCCCTATGGCGTTCAGCTCCGAGAGGTACGGCCTGAGGAAGCCCTCAAGCCCCATGTACCTGGCCATCAGCTCAGCGTAGATGCCCGATATGTAGCCGCAGGGGACCTCCCGTTCCCCGATGCGAATGCACCCCACCTCGCTGGGCATGCAGGGGGCGAGGCAGGCGGAGCCGAAGACACGCTCGTCCCGCCAGTAGGCGGCGTACCTCGCCAGCCCCTTCAGCATGATGGAGGCCCTGAGCTCGGCATCTCGCTCCGTCATCGGGATGACCTTCGGGGGGCCTGTGCTGCCCGACGTGATGCCCAGGAAGATGGGCTCTTCATCGAGGAGGACCTGCGTGCGCCCCCTGAGGACCTCGAGCACGTAGGGCTTGAAGCCCTCGTAACCGCGTGGCGGGATTGCGCTCCTGAAGGCATCGATGTCCATCCCCGGCTCGACGCCGTGCTCGAGCCCGTAGCCCGTCTTGGCGTATATGCTCGTGAGCTCGTCGAGTACCCTCGCCTGCGCTTCCTCGGGCTCCTGGAGAGAGTCCAGCCAGGAGGATAGCTCGGCTTCAGCTCTCCGTCGGTCGAGCATCGATGAGCGCAGGACCAATAGCTCATATAGGCTTGCCCCCCACGGGCTGGCGATGAGGGTCCTCTTGATTGACCCCCCGAAGCCGAGGTGGTGGCTGCTCGCCGACACGGTGATGCCCCCGATAGGCCTTGCCTACATCGCCGGTTACCTGAGGGCCATGGGCCTCTGGGTGCGCATCGTGGATTGCACCGCCCTCCGCTGGGACTGGGGGCGCCTGAGGGAGGCCATCTCGAGGCTCGAGCCAGATGTTGTGGGCGTGGGGGGACCGACCTGTTATGCGAAGAGGGCCCTCGAGGTCCTCAGGATAGCCAAGGAAGAGCTCGGGCCAGATGTCCTGACGGTGGCCGGAGGCCCTCACTTCACATTCACCGCCGAGGAGAGCTTGCTCGAGAACCCGTTCCTCGATGTCGTGGTTATGGGAGAAGGCGAGCTCACGACCTACGAGCTCGTGAAGGCCCTTGAGGAGGGGAAGCCCCTCCGCTCCGTGAGAGGCCTCGCCCTGAGGGATAGCTCCGGCCAGGTGATTAAGACGGGGGATAGGCCGCTCATAGAGGACCTCGATGCGCTGCCCTTCCCCGCCTGGGACCTCCTCCCCATGGAGCGTTACAGGCTCGTGGCCTGGGGCAAGCGGGCCACCATGCTCGTCAGCAGCCGCGGCTGTCCTTTCAAGTGCTCCTTTTGCAGCGAGCGCGTCTTCTGGCGGAACAGGTGGCGTCCTCATGGCCCGAAGCGCGTGGTGGACGAGATGGAACTCGTGGCGAGGCGCTATGGGAAGGACCTGATATGGTTCGGCGACGACACCTTCAACCTCGATAGAGCGAGGAACATCGCCATCTGCGAGGAGATACTCGAGCGTGGCCTCGAGGTTGCCTGGGGCATCGAGGCGAGGGCGGACTTGATAGCGAGGGATAAGGACATAATAGGCCTGATGAAGGAGGCCGGCCTCTTCTGGGCCCTCATAGGCGTCGAGGCCGCCTCTGATGCGGAGCTCCGCAGGCTCGGGAAGGGCTCCTCGCTCTCGCAGGTGAAGGAGGCCTTCAGGGCGCTGAAGGACCACGATATAATAACGCAGGCCATGTTCATCATAGGGGAACGCTACGACACGAGGGAGACCATATTGGCGAAGGAGAGGTTGGCCGAGGAGCTCGATGCGGATTTCGCTATCTTCACGCCCCTCACGCCCTTCCCCGGGACGCCCCTCCACGAGCTTGCGGAGCGCAAGGGCTGGATAGAGGTACGTGATTGGGCTAAATACGACCTCGCCCACGCCATCATGCCCACCGAGACGCTCTCGAGGCGGGAGGTGGAGAGGCTCATGCTGCTCTGCTACAAGCGCTTCTTCCTCAGGCCCACGAAGCTCCTACGGGGCCTCGTGTCGAGGAACCCCTACCGGCGAGCGGTCAACGCCTACTTCCTGAGGCGCATGGTGTTCGGCAGGTAAATCTTAAAAAGTAAATCTCTCCAGCCTTAGGGCAGGTGCTTGCGTTGTCCCTCGAGGAGGAGAGGGGGAAGAAGCATGCGGGCGCAAGCTGGCTGGTCATAGCGGGCTTGCTCCTCGTGGGCCTGGGCATCATATACTTGTTAGCCGAGCTATTCCACGTGGGGTGGATTTGGGGCCCAGCGGCCATGATGCTCGTCGGCATCGTCCTCATCGTCTGGGCGCTCCTGAGCCGGGCTGGCCTCGTCGAGGAGAAGCATTAGGGGGAGAGCGGCCGAAGGGGAGAGGCGCCCTCCGAGGTGGTTGGCTTGGCGAGGGACGTAAGAACCGCTCTCCTCATCCTCTGCGGCCTGCTCCTCATAAT
>CAYUYX010000129.1:0-3999 GCA_964449495.1 uncultured Candidatus Bathyarchaeia archaeon | reverse complement strand
GTGAACCCCGGCGGCCTCGAGTGCTGGGGCTTCGGCCACAACGTGAGGAGCATCGATGATGTGGTGCCCTACTTCGGGATAACGCCCAGGGACATCCTGAGGGGCCTGGCCAGGGTGAACTGGCTCCTCGATTTGCCCCACACCATCCACGTCCACACGAACAGGCTCGGCCAGCCGGGCAACTGGGTCACAACGGTGCGCACGATGGACTGCGTCCGGGGTATCCCTGGCCCGAACGGGCGCTCCATCCACGTAACGCACGTGCAGTTCAGCGCCTTCGGGGGAGACGATTGGGCGAGCATGTGCTCCATGGCGGCCCCCATAGCCAGGTACGTGAACATGCACGAGCACGTAACCATAGATATGGGCGCCGTCGTGCCGGGCGACACGACGACCATGACTGCCGACGGGCCGTTCCAGTACGGCCTGCACGAGCTGAGCGGGAACAAGTGGGTGAACCACGACGTCGAGACGGAGACGAGCTCCGGCATAGTGCCCTACCGATACAGGCGGAAGAGCGTGGTGAACGCCGTCCAGTGGGCCATAGGCCTCGAGCTCGCCCTGCTCGTGGAGGACCCCTGGCGTGTCTTCCTCACGACGGACCACCCGAACGGGGCGCCCTTCATCGCCTATCCCCGGGTCATAGAGTGGCTCGTGAGCGCTAAGGCCAGGGAGGTCACCATGAGGCGCATGAGGCGCAGGGCGCTGAAGCGCATGGTGCTCCCGAGCATAGACCGCGAGCTCACGCTCCACGAGATAGCCGTGATAACGAGGGCCGGGCCAGCCAAGGCCCTCGGCCTGCCCGGGAAAGGCCATCTGGGCGTGGGGGCAGATGCCGACGTGGCCATATATGCTCTGGACCCGGAGCGCACCGACCTGAGCAGGGACCACGTGGCCGTGAGGAAGGCCTTCGAGAGGGCCGCCTACACCATAAAATCCGGGCGTATCGTCGTGAAGGACGGGCGTGTGGTGGCCTCGCCAGAGGGGCGGACCTATTGGGTGTACGTCGAGATGCCGGATTGGGCCGAGGAGGTCGTCCGCTCCATAGCGAGCGCCTGGTCGGAGCGCTACACGGTGAGCTTCGATAATTACCCGGTGCCGGAGGACTACCTGGCCATCCCTTATAAGTTGGTCAGGAAGGCCAGGCTGAGCTGAGGGGGGCTGGGGCTCGTGTGCGCCGAGAAGGCGGAGGTGGTGCTGAAGCTCAGGGAGGCGCTCAGGGTCCCCGTCTACGCGCCATGCATAAGGCCGGATGTTCTCTCCGGCCTATCAGAGGCGGAGATATCCTCTCTTGAGGTGCGGAGGGGAAACCGCAAGGTTAAGCTGGGAGAGCTCTTCGAAATAGAGGGAGATGGGAGCGCTAAGCCCGAGGACCTGACCGTGAGGCTCATCGGGGACCTGACTAAGGTCCGTCAGGTGGGCTTCGAGATGGAGGCCGGGCGTATCGTCGTGGAAGGCCCGATAGGGCTCCTCACGGGCGAGCACATGCGCGGCGGCTCGATAGAGGTGCGGGGCGATGCCGGCTCTTGGCTCGGGGCCCGTATGCGCGGCGGCTCGATAGAGGTGCACGGCTCAGCGGGCCATTACGTGGGCTCCGCCTACCGGGGGGCCAGGGAGGGCATGCGCGGCGGCTCGATAGTGATACATGGCTCCGCTGGCTACGAGCTTGGGAACTTCATGCGCGGCGGCTCGATAGAGGTACATGGCCCTGTCGGCCTCTTCCCGGGCATTCACATGCAGGGCGGGGCTATCCTCATCAGGGGGGATTGCGAGGGGAGGCCGGGCGCCTTCATGAGAGGCGGAAAGCTCGTGCTCTGCGGCTACGTCCCCGCCGTTCTACCCGGCTTCTCCATCCTACGCATCTCCAAGAGCGTGAAGTTCGGAGGAGAGAGGATAGCCGGGCCATTCTACACCTTCGTCGGCGATTTGACGGAGAATGGCGATGGGCGTCTCCACGTGGCTAAGAGGCCGAACGAGCACCTCGCCTTCTACGAGCGCTACCTGTGAGCTGGGGAGAGAACAGGCGAGAACCGATTTGTTCTCTCCTCACGCCGCTGAAGGAGATTTCTCCCGGGCCTGCACGGCTCACACTACTTACAGCCGCCGTAATGGGCTATTTGCGCAGATGGGGCAGCGCCCCCGAGCTTCACGGTCATAAAAAAGTCCTCGGCCGTGAGATGGCTTTTCACGCGCCCTCTTTCTTCATGAACCTCTCTATCTGCTTCTTCAGGTACTCCTCGACAGCATCGCCCGTCGGGAGCTCCGAGAGGACCTGTTGGAGCTCTTCCTGGCTATCGGGCTTTATGCGTACGAACCAGGCCCCATACGGGTCCTCGTTTATGAGGCCTGGCTTGCGCCTGAGCTGCATGTTGACCTCCACTATCGTGCCGGACACCGGGGAGGTAACCCGCTCCACCCACTTGGCCGACTCGATGCTCCCGAACGTGGCCCCCCTATCGACGTGCCTGCCCTTCGGGAGGAAGCGGGCGGATACCACCTTCTTTATGAGCTTCTGCGCGAGGTCGTTGAAGCCTATCAGGACGGTGCCGTCCGGCTCGGGCTTCACCCAGAGGTTCCGCTCCGTGTAGTAGAGGTTCTTCGGAAGCCTTATCCCCTCCATCTCGACGACTTCTTCCTCCGCCACCTCGGCCACCTGGCTGGGCCCAGCTCGCCCGGCCGATAAAAGCTTTGGGCTTCCCGCACCCCCGGTAATCCTTAAATCACGGTCCGGGAGGAATCAAGCGGTGCGGCGGCATGTCCATAGCGCCGTTCCTCGCCTCCCCCATGCCGGTCGTGAGGCGCATGTTGAAGCTGGCGGAGGTGAAGCCCGGGGAAATCGTCTATGACCTCGGGTGTGGCGATGGGCGCATCGTCATAACGGCCGCCAAGGAGTTCGGGGCCTACGGCGTGGGCATAGAGATAAGGAAGGACCTCGCCCAGAAGGCCATGAGGGCCGTGGAGGAAGCAGGTCTTTCGGACCGCGTCAAGATAATAAACGCCAACCTCTTCGACGTGGACATAAGCGATGCGGATGTGGTAACCCTCTACCTTACCACGTCCGCCAATTCCAAGGTGAGGCCTAAGCTCGAGAGGGAGCTCAAGCCCGGGGCGAGGGTGGTATCGCACGAGTACGAGATAATCGGCTGGACGCCCGTCCTCGTTGACGAGTTCGCAGAGGACCTCCGCTACCGCTTCCTCACGCACCGCATATACCTCTACAGGCTCTGAGAGGGCCGTGCGGGAAGGGGAGTTATTTGCTGATAGGCCTATCCCACGACGCCGATTCGATAAAGAAGCCCTTCAGGCATATCTGGCGTGTGAGGAAGCGCTTCACGAGGAGGCAGCTCCTGGCCCACGCCCTGGGCCTGGAGAACCTCTACGATAACTTCTCCGACATAATGGCCCTTGAGGAGAGCCTGGGCGTGCGCTCCACCTTCTTCATCCCCGTCGTCCTCTTCGACCTGAGCGAGATAGAGGACACGCTTAAGGAGCTCGTGAGAGGGGGATGGGAAATCGGCCTCCACTTCGTCGTCGAGCCTTACCAGAGAGCCGCCCTCGTGGAGATGGAGAGGGATTGGCTTGAGCAGCTCGTGGGCACACGCCTCCTGGGGGTTAGGACGCACAACCTGGCCATAGACGAGGGGCTCATGGCCATCTACGCCCGAAGGGGCTTCCTCTACGACAGCAGCTATAGGATGGAGGAGGTCGGGCGCAGCACGCCCTACGAGCACGAGGCCGGGTTGGTGGAGGTTCCGATAGGCGTGATGGATGCCGACCTCTTCGGCCGCCTGAGGCTCAGCGAGGAGAAGGCCGTGCGCTACGTGGAGCACAAGATGACCAGGGCGGCCGAGAGGGGCGAGCGGGCCTTCGCGGTCCTCTTCCACCAAGAGTCCTTCTCCATGCGTGGTGGCAGGATATACAAGCGCCTCCTCGAGCGCTGGGCAGGGGAAGGCAACGCCTATAAGCTCATCGATGTGCTCGCTAAGCTCGGGTTAGGGC
>CAYUYX010000128.1:0-3999 GCA_964449495.1 uncultured Candidatus Bathyarchaeia archaeon | reverse complement strand
GTGTGTTACCTCACGGAGGACATCCCCCGCTCGACGCCCACCTGGTCCGTGGAGCCCGGGGCCCACCTTGAGGGGCCTCACGCCGAGGTATCCGTCGAGTGGGAGCAGGTCGGGATGATGCAGCTCCCGGAGTTCGGCATAAGGGCCGTTGAGCTCAGGGCCCTCGGGGGCCACTACAACCTGACATGGCTCTACTACCGTGGGAGGGTGAAGGAGGGCTGGTACGAGCGCTGGTACGAGTGCGAGCTCTACGCCTACCAGAACTTCACGAAGGGGCAGTGGGCCTACATAGAGGTCGGCTGGAACAGGACGTACTACGACACGGAGATAGATGTCTTCGTGTGGGAGCCCGGGGTGAACCACACGTACAGGAATAGCCTCACGGGCTGGAAGACCACGAGGGGCTACCACAATAACCCGCAGAAGGGCTGCTTCCCGTGCCCGCTTACCGGGACCTACACGATAGGCATAGACATATGGTGGGCTGGCGCAGACGAGGACAAGATAAACGTAACGGGCATATGGGTTTACGTGCTCACGAGCACGCTGAGGGGCGGCAGGATAGTGGCCGAGGGGACCGGGGCCAGCATAGACACGCACGTAACGAGGCGCAACGGGCTAATCTACGTGTTCTCGAGGGCCTTCACTTACACGAACATCGTCTACGAGGCCCGCATAACCTTCTACGTGCACAACTACTTCAAGCCATCCGTAACCCTAACCCGCCCGAAGCCCGGCTCCACGCTCAGCGGCGTCGTGGAGGTCGAGTGGTCCATAGAGGACAAGAACACCGACGAGAAGCACCTGACGGACGTCTACGTGAGCCTCGATGGCGGCGAGACGTGGGAGGCCCTCGCCTACGCCGTCGAGGGGATGAGCGTCGAGTGGGATACGAGGCCTGGGAGCCCCGTCGGGGCGGAGTACGCCGATAAGGTCATGCTCAAGCTCGTGGTATCCGATGACAAGTACAAGGGCCCGAGGGCCGTGGAGGAGGTAGTCGGCTACTTCACCATAGACAACAGGGGAGGCCCGGCGCCTCCCCCTGCGCCGGGCACGACGACCTACGTGGCCATCGGGGTTGCCTCCGCCACAGCCGCAGCAGCCATCGGAGGAATCCTGTGGAAGAGGAGGATTTCCTGAGGGAAAACCAGCTTTTTATTCCTTGAACAGCTTCTCCCTATATGCGAATAGGTCGAGGAAGCCGTGCCCGCTTATGTTCATGGCTATGACCTTCTCCTCCCCCTTCTCCTCGAACTCGAGGGCCCTGTCTATGGCGGCCCTTATGGCGTAGCTCGACTCCGGCGCCGGGAGCCAGCCCTCCGTCTCAACGAAGAGCCTTGCGGCCTCGAAGACCTCCCGCTCGTCTGTGGCGTAGGCCACGGCCTTCAACAGGCCCTTGTGGCGTAGGTAGCTCATTATTGGGGCTGCGCCGTGATATCTCAGCCCATCGGCCCGGATAGGCGGCATCTCCACCTTGTGGCCGAGGGTGTACATCTTCAGGAGGGGGGTGAACTCCGCCACGTCTGCGAAATCATAGCGGTACTCGCCTTTTATGAGGTTCGGGGCCGCCCAGGACTGAGCGGCCAGGAACTCGCACTCCCTCTTGCCCTTCAGCACCTCCCCTGCGAAGGGGAGGATGAAGCCCCCGAAGTTGGAGCCCCCGCCCAGGCATCCCACCATCAGGTCTGGCTCGTCGTCGGCGAGCTCGAACTGCCTCATGGTCTCCAGGCCTATCACGGTCTGGTGGATGAGCACGTGGTTCAGGACGGAGCCGAGGCAGTAGACGAAGCCCTCGTGCTTGTCCGCGTACTCGAGCCCCTCCGATATGGCTATGCCGAGCGAGCCGGGGTGCTCCGGGTTCTGCGCCCTTATGCTGCGCCCGAACTCCGTGATATCGCTCGGGGACGCGTGGACCTCGGCCCCGTAGAGGCGCATGAGGGTGCGCCTATCCACCTTCCAATTGTAGACTGAGCGCACCCAGAAGACCACGCACTTCAGGCCCATCAGCCTGGCAGCGTAGGAGAGGGCCGTCCCCCACTGACCGGCGCCCGTCTCGGTAACCACCCCCTCGAGCCCTTCCTCGGCCGCATAGTAGCACTGTGCGAGAGCCGTGTTCACCTTGTGCGAGCCCGTGGGCGATAGGTCCTCCCGCTTGTAGTACAGGCGAACGTGCTTTAGCCCGAGGCGCTCCTCGAGCCTCCTGGCCCTGTACAGGGGCCTCGGTCTTCCGGCGTGGACGTAGAGCTCGAGGAGCTCGTCCGGTATGGGAATCCACCTCTGGTCGGAGAACTCCTGGGCCAGGCATGCCTTCACGAGGACCCTGCTGATGAACTCGAGCCTTGACGGGCCCTCCGGCGGGTCCTTGTGCCTCGGGAGGGGCTCAGGGAGGTCCGGCAATATGTTGTACCATTTGTCGGGATGCTCGTCGGCCGGCAAATCGAACCTATCTACTTCCACCATGGCCACCGGCCGAGGGCGCTCCTTGCTCGATAAAGCTTTCCGGTACGCGGGTTGTCTTTATAAGGGGGGCAGGGCACGGGGCTGGTGATGGCCAGGCCCGAGAGCATCTACCAGAGGGCCCTGAGGCTCATCATCGATGCCGGCGAGGAGGGCATCCTCCAATCCGAGCTGTGGAGGCGCCTTGGGGCCACGAGCAGGGAGGGCTCCCGCATAGCGATAAGGCTGGAGAGGCGGGGGCTCATAACGAGGAAGAGGGAGCTCCACAACGGCCGCTGGACCTACAGGCTCTTCGCCAAGGTGAAGAAGATATCCATAGACTCCATAGTGGGCTGCCCCTGCTTCACCTGCCCGGATAACTTCAGGTGCTCGCCGGGAGGCATAGTGGACCCGGTGAAGTGCGAGGAGCTGAAGCGCTGGGTCATCAGGACGGCCCCCAAGCCCTCCGAGGAGGAAGGAAACGGGCCTTGACGTGGAGGGCCCGTGGGGACCATTATTACAGGCTCGCAAGGGAGAGGGGCTATCGCTCGAGGGCCGTCTTCAAGCTCCTCGAGGCCGTCGAGCGCTTTCGCCTCATAAGGCCCGGGGATGTGGTCGTGGATTTGGGATGTGCGCCCGGGGGATGGCTCCAGGCGGCGGGCGAGCTCGCTGGGCCAGGCGGCCTCGTGTTGGGCGTTGATATAAGGCCCGTCGAGCCCCTCGGCCTTGAGAACGTAAAGGTCCTCTGCCTCGATGTCCTGGGTGAGGATGCCCTGGCGCGCATAAGGGCGGAGCTCCCCGGGGAAGCGGATGTCCTCCTCTCCGATATGGCCCCGAGCTCGACGGGCGTGAGGGAGCTCGACCACGCCAGGCAGATGGAGCTGGCCAGGAGAGCCCTCGAGGTGGCGAGGGGGGTGCTGAGGCCCGGGGGAAGGGCCCTCGTGAAGGCATCCCAGGGCGACATGCTCCCCGCCTTCCTGAGGGCCATGAAGCGCTCCTTCCGCTTCTCGAGGTTGTTCAAGCCCAGGGCGAGCAGGCCTGAGAGCCCGGAAATCTACGTAGTAGGCCTCGGCTTCCTCCCCTCAAGGCGCCTGAAGAAGGCGTAGAACAGGAAGGTGGGTGCGGGGCGGAGGACAGCACGCGGGGCCAGGAGCCCTCATGTCCCCCGGGAGGTCCCCATAAGCGCCTGCACCTCTCGAGCGGGCCTCCGAGCCCGGCAAAGCGGTCCTTTCTACCCGGCCCGGGTATAAGGGCGGGTGCCCCCGTTCCGCCGAGCTTATCATCGGCAGGGGCTGAGCCAAACCTTCGGCCCAGGCATCCTTATCCTGGGCCTTGCGAGAAACGCCTTTAAGGTCGGATGAAGCACCTTTTCCGTGGGCTCCAAGACGAAGTTCGTGTTCATAACGGGCGGCGTGCTCAGCTCTGTGGGGAAAGGGATAGTTACGTCCTCCATAGGCAAGATGCTCCAAGTCAGGGGCTATTCCGTTACGGCCATCAAGATAGACCCGTACGTGAACGTGGATAGCGGGACCATGAACCCCTACATGCACGGGGAGGTCTTCG
>CAYUYX010000127.1:0-4120 GCA_964449495.1 uncultured Candidatus Bathyarchaeia archaeon | reverse complement strand
TCCTCAGCCCGAGGGCCCCTCTCCCGATGGCCGAGCCCGTGTACAAATGGTAACCCTCCTCGAGCTCGATGGCCCCGAGGGAGCCCACGCGCAATCTCATGCGCCCCCCTAAGCGTATCACGAGGGTATAAACGCCCTTCTCCGGCAGAGATGCTATCTCCCGGGCGAGATAAGCCCACCTCTCCGCTTCGGCCATGACCTCTGATGCCATATCGAGGTAGAGCCTGTCCTCCGTGGCGTGTCGCAGGGTCTCCACGCAGGACCTCACCCTATCCGCCAGGGCCTCCACGCGCCCTACGTCGCCTGAGCGGGCGTAGTGCCTTATCCTCGTCAGGTGCACGAGGGCCTCTACGAGTGCCGGGAAAGCCCTGTTGAAGGCCGTGGGGTGCTCCCTCCCGATGAATATGCCGAGCGGCCTGAAGAACACCGAGCTGAAATGGCGCTCTCTGATGACCCGGGCGACCTCCACGAAGACAGCGGCATCGCAGGAGGCCAAGTAAGGGCCGAGCACGCTGTCGCAGAGCTCGAGGCTGCAGAGGCGGCCGTACATGACGGGCTCGAAGAAGGCCCTCGGGTCGTGGGTGATGTTCAAGCTCCCCCTGAGGCCCGGCCTCACGAGCTTATGGAGCCTCGTGGATTCGAAGACCCTCGCCCAGAGCACGCTGTCCTTCAGCTTCACGCCGAGGGGCTGGACGTGCGCTCCTCCGCTCGCCCTGAGGACGAGGACCACCTCTGAAAAGGTCCTCGGGGAGAAGCCGAGGCGGGACAACATGTTCTCGAGCAGGCCCGATGAGCTCTCCGTCATCGTAGCCCTTAAGGCCCGGGCCAGATAAAGCGTGATGAGGACCGGCGATGGTGGAGCCCTCCGCCTGGGAGCCCTGGTACGAGGAGATAAGGAGGGCCTTCGGTTATAGCCTGGAAGCGGACCTCCGGGCGGCCTACCTCCTCGACGAGCTCCTCGGGGACTACGATATCGGAGCAGCCCTCCGACGTGCGGAGGACCTCCTATCCGATAGATTGGTTATCGTCTTCGGCGCAGGACCTAATCTCGAGGAGCACTTGGACATCTTCTTAAATGTCCTTCCCCGTCTTAAACGCCATGATATCACGGTTATTACGGCAGATGGAGCCACATCCGCTTTGCTCGAGCGCAACCTCGTGCCAGATATCATAACGACCGACCTCGACGGGGATGTTAGCTCCATACTCCGTGCGAACCACATGGGCAGCCTGGTCATCGTTCACGCCCACGGGGACAACATGGAAGCGTTAAGGCGCTATGCTCGCTCCTTCAGGAGCGGCCTGACGTTGGGGACATGCCAGACGAAGCCCGTTGGGGTATTGCTCAATTTCGGGGGCTTCACGGATGGAGATAGGGCCGTCTTCACGGCCCTCCACCTCGGAGCCTCTGCCGTGCTCCTCGCAGGATGGAGCTTCCACGGTCTTGTTGGGCGTTTCTCAAAGCCATGGCTGAGGAAGGCCGTTGAGGCGAGCGATGTGAAGAGGATGAAGCTTTCTTTTGCGAAGAAGCTTGTCTCATGGCTGGCTAAGCTTAACCCGGGCAAGATATTTGTCCTTGAGGAAGACATCCCCAATACCGTCAGGCTCGAGGATGAGGAGCTCGATTCCTTCTTGTCGGGCGGTGGGAGAGGTTGAAGAAGCTCCTCTGGGTCATAACGGGCGCAGGCTACAAGATGAGGGAGGTCTTTAACGCCGTATCTGAGCTCAGGAGGGAGCTCGGCCTCAGGGTAACAACGGCCCTCACGAGGGCTGGCCGGGAGGTCGCAAGGCTCTACGGCATCCTCGATAGGCTGGGCGAGGTCTCCCCGGGGGGCTATTACGAGGAGGTCTTCGTGGACGACCCGCTGAGGCCCGTGAGCCGGGTGCCGGGCCGCGTCATGATGGGCTCCTACGATGCGGTCGCCATAGCGCCTGCGACGGCTAACACGGTGGCGAAGATAACCGTCGGGATAGCGGATACCATCGCCACCCAGGTCTTCGCCATGGCCGAGAAGGCTGGGACGCCCGTAGTAATCATGCCGTCCGATGGCGCTGAGACGGTCGAGGCGGAGCTACCGTGCATGGTGGACGCCGATGCCTGCCTGGCCTGCCGTGAGTGTGCGCCGGAGAAGGCCTGCCCGAGCAGGGCCATCTCCAGGGCCGGCGATGGAAGAGCCCACGTGGACCTCTCGACGTGCAGGGGGTGCGGGCTCTGCGCTTCCCTCTGCCCCCACGGGGCCATTTCGTGTTGGCGCAAGGTGGTGGTCCGGTGCCGGGACATCGATGTAGCGAACGTGGAGGAGCTGAGGAGGCGCCCGGGCGTTTTCGTCGTGCTCGATGAGCAAGGCCTCTACGGAGCCCTGAGGAGGTTGCTCGTGCGATGAGGCTCCTCCTGCTCACCGGTAGGCTGGCCTACGAGCGCGTGGCGGAGGAGGCGAGGAGGATAGAGGCGGAGCTCGGCCACGAGGCCGACGTATGGGCTCTCGATGTGGATGTCGCTGCCCTCATGAGCACCCGCTGGCTCAGGAAGGCGCTTGAGCCCGTGAGAGAGGCCCTCGGGGATTACGATGTCGTGATTCTCCCGGGTTACACATCTGGCCCGGCTCTCGAGCTCGAGGAGGAGTTCGGCATCAGATTCGTTAAGGGGACGAAGCACATCTGCGATTTATCCGAGGCCCTGAGGCGCATAGGGCTCGAGGGCCTCTCGGGCGACGTGCCAGCGGATGTCCTCCTCGAGAGGGCCCCGGATGTAGAAGAACGCTTGAGGGCTGTGGAAGCGGCCGTGGGAGCTTACGTGGAAATCGGGAGCGTCCGTGTTCCCCTCAGGCCCCCTCCTATGAGGGTCGTGAGCGAGGTGTACTATCGTCCCGGGATTAGCCAGGAGGAGCTGGCGAGGGAGTGCGAGCGGAGAGTCGTGGAAGGAGCGGATATAGTTTGTCTTGGCATCGCAGAACCGGAAGAGGTTTCCCCCGGCGAGCTCGGCCCCGTCCTTAAGGCCCTGAGGGAGAGGCTTCCTGCCCTGGCCATAGACAGCCCCCGCCCGGCCCATCTGGAAGAGGCCATCAGGCTCGGGGTCGATATGGTCCTGAGCATCTCGCTCGATAACACGAGGCGCTTCCTGAGCTCCGTGGAGCCCGATATCGCTTACGTGGTGGTCGCCCCGAGGGAGGCAAGGCCCGAGGAAAGGCTGAGGGCCATCAAGCACATGATATCGGAGCTCGAGGGGGCGGGGGCGAAGAAAATCGTGGTGGACCCGTTGCTCGAGCCCCCCATCGAGCCGGGGATGACAGATAGCCTTCTCGCCTACAAGCTCATCGGGGAGGAGCTCCCGGATTACCCGCTCCTGATGGGCCTGTGTAACGCCTTAGAGCTCGTGGATGCGGATAGCCACGGCGTTGCGGCTCTTCTCGTCGTTCTCGCCGGCGAGCTCGACGTGAGCCTCCTCCTGACGACGGAGGAGAGCCATAAGGCGAGGGGCTCCACGGCCGAGGTCTCCACGGCGGCCAGGATGGCGTCCATAGCCCTTCACGAGCACAGGCCCCCGAAGGACATGGGCATAGACCTCCTCAGGCTCAAGGACAAGGTGAATAGGGATGTGGGGCTCGGGGAACCGGGGCTGAGGGGCGTGGAGGTCGTGGATTGTGCTGCCGAGGAGCCCCCCTTGCCGCGTGCGCTCGATTCCACGGGCGTCTTCCGGATAGCGGTGGATAGGGAAAAGGGCCTCCTCCTCGCCTTGTACAGGGGGAGGAAGGGCGCGCTCCTTCTGAGGGGCCCGAGCGCAAAATCCATATTGAGGGAGGTCGTGGGGCGGGGCCTCGTGGGCACGCAGGAACACCTGGCCTACCTGGCCGTGGAGCTCACGAAGGCGGAGATAGCGTTGAGGACGGGGAAGAGCTATGTGCAGGATGAGGGCCTCTTCTGACGTGCTCGCCGAGGCCGTATGGGTCGACACGGGCTCAAGGCTCCACTTCGGCTTCTACTCGACGACCGGGAACGCCGGACTGTTCGCGGGGATGGGGGTGGCCGTGGATGTGCCGAGCTTCAGGGCCGAGGTAAGGGCTCACGAGGGCATCTCCGTCTCCGGGCCAGGAGCCGATAGGCTAACAGGGCTGGTGGAAGA
>CAYUYX010000126.1:0-4123 GCA_964449495.1 uncultured Candidatus Bathyarchaeia archaeon | reverse complement strand
TTGAACCCACGCAGGCCTACGCCAGTGGGTCCTAAGCCCACCTCCTCTGGCCCGCAGGGCGTTTGGCCAGGCTCGGACACCCCCGCCCGTCCTCTCGTGCGGGAGAGGAGGTTAAAATCCTTTATCATGGGCTTCTTCCTCCCGCAAGCTTTATTACCCTGTCCGGGAGCTTTTCATGTAGAAACTGAGGAGCTACTCACAAATGGGTGAGCGATATGTTCGGCCCGGAGCTCGGGTGGGTCCCGGAGAAGCGCCCTCGTGCGAGGCTCGCCCTCTCCAGCCTGATGAGGGCCCTCGAGGGCCTGGGCGTGGTATGCGGGATTGCGCACGGGAGGTGCGTGGACGATTTTGATGCCGCCCCGGCCATAGAGCTCTTCCTCATCGTCCAGGACGAGAAAAGGGCTCTTGCGCTTTCTTCCTGGTTGAACAAGATGGCCGGGCGGTACGAGCGCGATATCGGGAAGCCCCTGGCCTTCACGGTCATAAGCATGGATGAGCTTGCGGACTACGACCCGTCCAAGCTCGATGAGATATTGAGTGAGGGCATTCAGGTCATGGGGAGAATGGATAAGCATGCCATACTGAGGAGGCTAAGGCAGCCTCACGTGCTCATCGTGTTCGACACGGCCGCTCTCAGGGCGAGGGAGAGGGTGGCCCTCAGGAAAGAGCTCTTCGGCGCAGAGGAGGTGAAGGTCGTGGGCTCATCCGTCTATAAGATTACCCAGGAGGGCCTAATCGACCGGGTAGGCGGTGCGAGGGTGGGAAAAGACGTCCTCGTCGTGCCTAAGGACCGGGCCGATGAGGTCATCGCTTTCCTCGAGGAGAGGAAGGTCAGATATTTCATCAAGGAGGTTCCCCTCTCCCTCGACGACATCCGGAATATGAGGCTCCGCTCCCTGTGATATGCCTCCTCCCCCGGCGCATGAGGGGAGAAATAAAAAGCAGGGAAGGGCCCAGGGCGCCTTATCTGGCCCTCAGCTGCTGGAACTCCCGACGTGGGCGAAGTAGGGAATTAGGGCGCCTATCCTGACGGCCCTGTGGATTATGGCCGGCCCTTCCTTTGCGTACTCCTCCCTGTCTATCCACGAGCCCTGGAACTCGGGCAGGGCGGCGAGCTTCGAGCAGCCAATCCACACGGCGTAGTGCCTCTCCTCCGGAAGGATGACGTTCGCCCTCAGCTTGATGCCGGCCTCGGCGAGCATGGCGTTTACCTCCTTCTCGAGGCGCTCCTTCAGGCCCGGGAACAGGCTGGAGCCTCCGGTAACCACGATGTTCTCTATCATGTCCCTTCGCACGTCTATGTCGCACGCCATTATGGCATCGAAGATTATCTCGTGGACGGGCGGCTCATCACGCCCGATTAGGCCCGGCGCGAAGAGGACCTCGGGCGCAAGGAAGCGCTCCTCCAGGAGCGTAACGGTCGAGCCGTCCGGGAGCGTGTACTCGGCTGGCTGGGGCTTGGCGGCCTCCTCAGCGCCAGCGGGCGGGGCGCCCGCGAAGTATTCCTTCACCCTCTCGCTCTCGCCGTATATGGCGGCCAGCTCCGCCTCTGGGTCTAAGCTCACGTAGCAGAGCTTCTCCTTTATATCACGGACTATCTCCTTCTCGGCCGTCGTGGTGAGCGCCACGCCCCTGTGGTGCATGAGGAGCCTGGCCAGGTAGGTCGTGATGTCCCTGCCGCCTATGTTCGTCCTCTGGATGGCGTGGCGGAGTACGTAGCCCTCGTATATCGGAACGGCGTGGCAGACGCCATCGCCCATGTCCACCACGAGGCCCGTGAACTTCCCGACCGCATAGGCGGCGGCGAGAGCCTGCATGGCCACGTAGAGCTTGGGAACCCTGAACGTCTCGAACATTATCTCGGCCATCTTCTCCCTGTTGTCCCTCGGGTTCAACGGGGCCTCCGTGAGGAGGACGGGGTGCTTCGTCGGGTCGACCCTCAAGCACTCACGATAAGCGTGCTCTACTATCTTCGTGAAGCCATCCCAATCCTTCACTATGCCGTGCTCAATCGGGTAGGTTATACGCAGGACGCCCCTCATCCTGAGCGCTTCTGCGCCCACATAGAAATCCTTGTACCTCGGCCCGAGAATGGCGGCCGGGTACTTGGGTCTCCCTATCATCGATAAGAACACATGGCTCGGCTTCTCTTCTCCCCCGAAGCCAGCCTTAGTGAATCCGCTACCAACATCTATGACAACGGCCCTTTCCGCCGTGGCCATTATTCCCCCTCCAATCCCCGGAGCGGGCTTGCCGGGAAGTCTTAATAAAACTTTCCAGAAGAAGCCCTCTCCGCCCGAGCGAGCCCCCTCAGCGCCCGAGTATCTGGGCCAGCTCCTCCGCCGCCCTCCTCGTCTCCAAGAATACCCCCCCGAGCTTTGCGTTCTTCGAGGCGAGGACCACGAGGAAAGCCTCCAGCCCGGCCCCGGTGGCGAGGGTGTAACCGTTGCTCCCGCTGATGACGGCCATATCGAAGGCCCCCCGGTCGAGCTCCTTGTTCACACGCTCGCTTATGCTGACTATGGCGGCCCCCATAGCGGCCACCCTGTCCTCTGAGACCTCCGGCGGGAGGGAGCTGGCCAACATGAAGCCATCGGCGCTTACCAATGCCGCTCCCTCGAGACCGGGCACGCTCTCCAGGCGCTTCAGAACCCTTTCTATCTCCTCGCCCCTAAGCGCCAGTCCTCATCCCCGAGCCATCTGCTTCAGCGGGGTTATAAGGGTTAACGGCTGCCTATGGGCGCCGTCCCCCGATGGGAAAGCTTATATAATGGCCTATAGGGGTGTCGGCCGGTGGATGGGTATGAGATTTTGCCCGAACTGCGGCACGAGGCTCATGCCGACCAAGGAGGACGAGACCGAGCTCCTCGTCTGCCCGAGGTGCGGTTATAAGGCCCGGTTAGAGGGCTCCGTCCTCATCCCCGTGGCGAGAATCGAGAAGTCCCCGAGGGACAAGATTACGGTCATCCGGGCGAAGGAGGGGCGCCTGAGGACCCTCCCGGTCGTGCAGATAGAGTGCCCGAAGTGCGGGAACACCGAGGCCTTCTTCTGGACCGTCCAGACGAGGAGCAGCGACGAGTCTTCCACGCAGTTCTTCCGGTGCACCCGCTGCAAATACACCTGGCGGGAGTACGGCTGAGGCCGTCTTCCAACGCCTGCGTGGATAAAGTTTAAGGCGGAGGCCCGGTTAGGCCCGGAGGAGACAGGGTGGTGAATGGGGTGTTTAGGCTCAAGATGGCAAGCGCTAAGGAGTTCAGGAACGCCCTGAACGCCATAGCAACGCTCATAGACGAGGGGACCTTCCTCATCGACCCGGAGGGCCTGAAGCTCAGGGCGATGGACCCAAGCAGGATAGCCATGGTGGACTTCATGTGGGGCCGCTCCGTCTTCGACGAGTTCGAGGCGCCCGAGGAGGGAACCAAGCTCTGCCTCAACATCGGGGAGCTCCTCAAGCTCCTGAAGAAGGCCGGGAAGGACGAGAGCATAGAGCTCGGCCTCGACGAGGCGACGGGCCGCCTCAGGGTGATTTTGCGGGGGCGGTACACGAAAAGTTTCACCATCCCCCGGCTTGAGACGGCCGGCGAGGAAGCGCCGGGCGAGCTCAAGATACCCTTCGATGCGAAGGTAACCCTCGATGCCACGGAGCTGAGGAGGGCTATAGCGGATGCGGCCCTCATAGCGGATTTCGTGAAGATATCCGCCGACGGGGGGAAGCTCGTCCTGACCGCCGAGGGCGAGGTGAGCTCCGCCACGATAGAGTTCCCCCATGATTGCGAGGCCGTGTTGGACCTGGATGTCAAAAGCGCCTCGACCGCCACGTTCGATACATCTATGCTGGAGAGGATGCTCAAGGCTGGCTCCAACCTTGCGGACATAGTTACCATAGAGTTCTCCACGAACAAGCCGATAAAGCTCGACTTCAGGCTGCCCTACGAGGGGAAGCTGGTATTCTACCTGGCCCCGAGGGTAGAGGCGGAGTGAGGGGGGCTCTGGCCGGGGGCTTCACGAGGTCGGACCTGGCGAAATACCCTTTTCTAAAAGCTTCCTCCGCCTTCGTATCGGACCTCGGCCTCGACATCAAGGCCATCTCGTCCCCGGCTCTCTCGGCGGCTCTATCCAGGGC
>CAYUYX010000125.1:0-4168 GCA_964449495.1 uncultured Candidatus Bathyarchaeia archaeon | reverse complement strand
GTGGATAAGGTATCATCCTCTCCTTGAGGGCGTGGTGCTCGTGATGCTCGTCTACCTGGCCTTCCGGACCGTGTACGGCCTGACGGGCCGGGGGGGCCTGGGCTCATTCCTCGTGGGCTTCGCGTTCCTCTTCCTCACCATCGCCCACGCGTGCTTCATGCTCTCGCCCGTGCTGGCCTCCCTGTACGTGATAGCCCATATCTTCCAGCTCCTCGCCTTCACCTGCTTCCTCGGCGTGGTACTGCGGGTGATGACGGCTTGAGGGGGAGGGGGCGCTACCGCTCGAGGCTGAGGATAATGGTGGACATCCTCTCCGTCATCACCCGGGAGGGGGGCTCGGCCCGGCCGACCCGCATCCTCTACGGCGCCAACCTCTCCCACGACAGGCTGGTGCGCTACCTGTCCGAGATGGAGGCCAGGGGGCTCATAAGGGCCGTGCGGGAGGAGGAGCACGTGCGCTACGAGCTGACCGAGAAGGGCCTCAGGCTCCTCAGGGAGATGAGGAAGATAGAGGAGTTCTTAAGGGCCTTCGGGCTTGAGATATGAAGAGTCTCTTCTTAATACTTAGCCAGCTCCTTTAAGAGTTCCTCGTGCTCCCTCATGCCCTCCTCAATCAATCTCGCTATCTCAGGGCGACAGCTCTTCGTATCTGCCCGTCCTCGGCCCACCTCCATCACCACTTTAGGTTCCACAGCGGGCCATTTCACCTTTTCGGCATGTTCTCTTATCCATCTCTTGACATCTTCTATCGTCTTATCGCCAGAGGCCACTTCTAATAGAAAGCCGAGGGCCTCGTCTACTTCACATTTGATATGCCATTCATTCGCTCTGAGGAAGACCTCGGCCGTGAGGAAAGCCGTCCTCTTGTTCCCATTTTAAAATGGATGTGAAGAAGCTATGTAGAACATGAGAAACGCCGCCTTATCAAATATATCTCCTCCATATCTCTCCACGACCTCTTTGCAAATATGGATGACCTCATCACACGTTAGATATCTTATGGCCCTCTTCTTACTTGCCGAGCCGCACGTGCCCGAGAATGGTCGAGCTCATGTATGCTCGTGCGATACCATCGTGAATTCTCGATATCCTTAGAAGCGATATAAGGCTTCGGCCTGTGCCTCATCACGATAGAAGCGCCAACAAGGCCAAGAGGGGAAGAAGGCCCACGACGAGCCTGATGGCGTCTCTCTTGCTCATCTTCTTGAGCCTCTGGAGCAGCGGCGGGCGCCTTATCTTGCGGGTCTCCACTATCTCCTCCCGCTCGAAGAGCCTGGCCCCCACCACCAAGGCCCCTATTATCCAGGCGAGCATGTAGAGGGCGCTTGCGAGGGTGGCGTACCAGGGCTGCCCGTAGATGATTGCGCCCTGCACCATGAGGATGCCGTGGCTGAACGGTATGGTCCATATTAGGAGCCTCATCACGAGCGGGAGGTCCTCGAACCTCGTGTAGAAAATGGCCATGGAGAACATGACAGGCACCATCACAACGGCGCTGTAGCGGCTCTCCGCATCCTTGACGGTCCTTGCGAAGCAGGAGATGACTATCCCTATGGAGGCCGAGAGGAGGACGCTCAGGAGGGCCGCCAGGATAACGATTAGGGCTTGCTCGAGCGTGAGGACGAGGCCCGTCATGCCGAATTCGCCAGCTGCTCCCCCGACGGCCCACATCACCATGGAGTTGTAGATGGCGAGGCCTATCACGTTCGACACCAGATACACGGCGGCTGCGAAGCCCGCAGCCAGGAGCTTCCCGAGCAGGATGGAGGTGCGCTTCACGGGCGTTACGAGGAGGACCTCGAGCGTCTTTTTCTCCCTCTCGCCTGCGAAGCTCGTGGTTATCACGGGCATGGGCCCCCAGAGCGCCGAGAAGACGAGCATGAAGGATATCATGAGGAGGGTGAAGGGCACGGTTCTTATGAGGTGCCTCTCCACGTCCACGAGGCGCACGTGCTCCTCTATGGCGCTCTTTATAGCAGCGGAGATGGCCTCCGCCACGCCAGCCGCCCTCATGCTCGTGGGGTCTATCCAGACCTCTATCTCGGCTCTCCCCTCGTTTAAGAGGAGCTCTGTGAAGTTGGCGGGTATGCGGATGTAGAGGGCGATATCGCCCTTCTCGACGAGCTCCATGCCCTCCTCAGCGCTTACCTCATGTACCTCGACGTTCATGGGGGAACTCATGTTGTATATGATGCCCTTTGCGAGGAGGCCGAAGGCGCCATCATCCTCGACGGTCAGGTATAGGTCGAGGGTGGTCGCCACGGGGCCGCCGGGCGTGGCCATGCCGAATATGAGGGCGTGGATGAGGCCCACCATGACCCACATGCCTATGGGCGTTACTATGAGCGTGATGAGCATCTTGCGCGTCCTCAGCTGCTCCTTTATCTCCTTCCTGGCTATCACGGCCCAGGGCCTCATTCTGGCTCCCCCTCCACGAGCTTCACGAAGACCTCCTCGAGCCCCCGCTCGTGGGCCTTCTCCTCGAGCTCCTCCAGCGTCCCGAGGGCCACCAAGCGCCCCTTGTCTATTATGGCCACGCGGTCGCACGTGCGCTCGGCGTCCTCGAGGTCGTTCGTGGTCAGTATTACCGTGCGCCCTCCCTCGGCCAGGCGCCTTATGAGCCTCCTTATGCGCCGGACGGCGAAGACATCAAGGCCCATCGTTGGCTCATCCAAGATGACGATATCCGGGTCGTGCAGTATGGCCCTGGCCACCATGAGGCGCCTCTTCATCCCCCCGCTGTACTCGCCGGCCCTATCATCCGCCCGCTCGGAGAGGCCCACGAGCTCGAGGACCTCGTCCACGCGCTTCTCGAGCTCGGCCCCATCGAGGCCGTACAGGCGGCCGAAGTACTCTAAGTTCTCCCTGCCCGTGAGGACATCATATATATCGCTCTCCTGGGGGAGCAGGCCTATGTGCCTCCTGGCCTTCAGGGCCTCCCTCGGCATCTCGTAGCCCATGACGAACACCCGGCCCGAAGTGGGCTTGAGGAGGCCGCATATCATGCGTATCGTCGTCGTCTTCCCAGCGCCGTTTGGGCCGAGGAGGCCGAATACCTCCCCCCTGAATATCTCAAGCGATAGGTTATCGACCGCTAAGACGGGGCCAAAGCGCTTGCTGACCTCCACGAGCTTCACCACGGCCTCCTTCATGATTTAATCGGCCCCCGCCCCGTCGGCGGGCCTCCCCTAATAAGATTTTCGCGGGCTCGAAAGCGGGGGTAAGCTGACGAACGGCCTATCAAACACCAGCGCTATTATTAGGGCCGGCTTCCCCCTTTGCCCAGGGGCCCGGGCTTGTCGGCGAGGGCCGTGGCATCGGCTCCGGGCAAGGTCATCCTCTTCGGGGCGCACTTCGTGGTCTACGGCGTCCCGGCCGTGGTGGCCGCCATAGAGCTCAGGGCCAGGGCCACCGCATACGCCAGGGAAGACCGCCTCGTGCGGGTGGTGGCCCCCGACCTGGGTTTCTCCTGCCTCTTCGGGCCAGAGGGCTTCGAGGTAGAGCGCGGGGGCGGGGAAGCAGAGGAGGCCCTGAGGCCCATCTTCGTGGCTGTCGATGGGGTCAGGAGGGCCCTCGGCCGTGGAGAAGGCCTTGAGCTGCACGTGAACTCCTCCATCCCCATAGCCGCTGGCCTCGGCTCCTCCGCGGCCGTAGCGGTCTCGGCTTCCGCAGCCACGTGCGCTCTCCTGGGGAGAGGGCTCGATAAGGAGCTCGTGTTCAAGGCCGCGTTCGAGGCGGAGAAGCTCGTACACGTATCCCCCTCGGGCGTTGACCCCGCTATCTCGACGCACGGGGGTATCATCACGTACAAGCGGGGCGTCGGCATCCAGAAGCTCGAAATCGGGGCTCCATTAGAGCTCGTGGTAGGCGATACGGGCCTGAAGAGGTCCACGGGGGCCCTTGTCTCGGCCGTTAGGGCGCTGAGGGACAGGAGGCCCGAGCTCTTCGGGCGCCTGCTCTCGGCGGCTGAGGAGCTGGTCTCCGAGGCCGTGGAGGCCCTGAAAAAGGGGGATATCCTGGCCGTCGGCGAGCTGATGAACGTGAACCACGGCCTCCTCTCCGCCATAGGCGTGTCTAACCTGGCCCTGGAGAGGCTGGTGCATGCGGCCCGTACCGCTGGGGCCCTCGGCGCCAAGCTGACGGGCGCTGGTGGAGGGGGGTGCATGGT
>CAYUYX010000124.1:0-4227 GCA_964449495.1 uncultured Candidatus Bathyarchaeia archaeon | reverse complement strand
CTTGAGGGAATCAGGGCAGCCGCCGCCTCCCCTCTGCCGGAAGCTCGTGAGACTTGACGTGGTGAGTTCGACGAGCGATGTAGCTCGCCAGCTTGCGGAAGCGGGATGGCCGGAGGGGACGGTTGTAGTCGCTAAGGAGCAGACAGCCGGCCGGGGGCGCTTCGGAAGGCGCTGGGAATCGCCTGAGGGGGGCCTCTGGTTCTCCGTCTTGCTCAGGCCGCCCATCGGGCCCGAAGAGCTATCGGGATTGCCCATCGTGGCTGGCTTAGCCGTGGCGAGAGCCCTGAAGCGCTCCTTCGGCCTGGATATCGAGCTGAAATGGCCGAACGACGTGCTGATAAAGGGGAAGAAGGTCTGCGGCGTACTGGTCGAGTCGTCCTTCACGGGGGAGAAGCTCGATTTCGTGATAGTGGGGATAGGGGTGAATGCCAATTTCGAGCCAGGAGAGCTCCCAGAGCCCATCTCGTCATCCTCGACGACCCTGAGGGCCGAGTTAGGAGCCGATGTGGACTTAGATGCCCTCCTCTTCTCCATACTATCCGAGCTCGGCGCCTGCTACGGGGCCCTCCTCTCCGGCCAGAGGAGGGAGCTGCTCAGGGAGGCAGCAGGGCTCATGGGCTTCCCCCGGGAGGCCCGCGTTCTCCTGGGCGAGAGAGAGCTCAGGGGCCTCGCCATCGGTCTCGCAGACGATGGCTCTCTCCTGCTCGAGGTAGCGGGCGGGCGCGTGGAGAAGGTGGCCTGGTGGGAGGCCACGGCGCTCGAGCTCGGCTCTTAAAACGGTGGGCGCTTCCTACCGACCGGTGGGGAGTGGTGCTCGAGGAACCTACCGTGGCGGAGAAGATACGGCTCCTGAGGGAGCTGAGGGAGAAGGCGAAGCTCGGGGGAGGCCCGGAGCGCATAAAGCGCCAGCACGAGAAGGGGAAGCTGACGGCCAGGGAGCGCATAGAGGCCCTCCTCGACCCCGGGAGCTTCGTGGAACTCGATGCCTTCGTCGTCCACAGGTGCTACGAGTTCGGCCTCGAGAAGAGGCGCTACCTCGGCGACGGCGTTGTAACGGGCTACGGAACCATAGACGGCCGCCTCGTCTTCGTTTTCTCCCACGACTTCACCGTCTTCGGCGGCTCCCTCGGCGAGATGTTCGCAAAGAAGGTATGCAAGATAATGGATTTGGCCATGAAGGTGGGGGCCCCCGTCATAGGGCTGAACGACTCGGGCGGGGCCAGGATACAGGAGGGCGTGGCCAGCTTGGGCGGCTACGGCGATATATTCTTCAGGAACGTCCTCGCATCCGGCGTGATACCCCAGATATCGGCCATAATGGGCCCCTGCGCCGGGGGGGCCGTCTACAGCCCGGCCCTCACGGACTTCATCATAATGGTGAGGGGCATAAGCCACATGTTCATAACGGGCCCGCAGGTCGTTAAGGCGGCCCTCGGCCAGGAGGTGAGCTTCGAGGAGCTCGGGGGAGCAGATGTCCATGCCCAGCTGAGCGGGGTAATCCACTTCGTAACTGACACGGAGGAGGAGTGCTTCGAGCTGATAAGGCGCTTGCTCAGCTACATACCGTCGAACAACATGGAGGACCCGCCCTACGTGGAGACGGACGATGACCCCGCCAGGACGGACGAGCGATTGAACAGCCTCATCCCGGACGACCCCGACAAGCCCTACGATGTGAAAGAGGTCATCACGTCCGTGGTGGACGATGGCGAGTTCCTCGAGGTCCAGCCCGATTTCGCCCCGAACATAGTGATAGGCTTCGCCAGGCTGAACGGCCACTCCGTGGGCATAGTGGCCAACCAACCCCTATGGTTCGCCGGTGCGCTCGACATAAACGCATCGTGCAAGGCCGCCCGCTTCGTCCGGTTCTGCGATGCCTTCAACATCCCCATCATAACGTTCGTGGATGTCCCCGGCTTCCTCCCGGGCATAGAACAGGAGCGCGGGGGCATAATAAGGCATGGCTCGAAGCTCCTCTACGCGTACTGCGAGGCCACCGTCCCGAAGATAACCGTCATCCTGCGCAAGGCCTACGGTGGCGCCTACGATGTCATGGGCTCGAAGCATTCGGGAGCCGATATAAATCTCGCGTGGCCCACGGCCGAGATAGCCGTTATGGGGCCTGAGGGGGCCATAAACATAATATTCAGAAAGCAGCTTGCTGAGGCAGAGAACCCGGAGGCCCTCAGGCGCCAGCTCGTCGCCGAGTACCGGAGAAAATTTGCAAATCCCTACGTAGCTGCCCAGAGAGGATACATAGACGATGTGATAGAGCCCTCGGAGACGAGACCGAGGCTCATATCCGCTCTCGAGATGCTCCTTGATAAGCGGGAGGCGAGGCCGCCGAAGAAGCACGGGAACATCCCACTCTGAGCTATGGCGGAAACGTTAATAGGCTGGGGAGCCGTCGGGATGCCCCGAGGCGACTTGCCAGGCGCCACGAGAATCGTAGCGGGGAGACGAGCCAAGGGAGGGCTCCACAGGGGAACCACGGCTCCTGACGGGGGCTATGGGGCCGACTCACCTGGCCAGCATGGGGAGGAGAGCGTGTCCGGGGAAAGGGGCTTTGAGTTCTTAGAGCATACGGCTGACCAGTACGTGCGGGCCTACGGACCGAATATGAAGGCCGCCTTCGAGGAAGCAGCGAAGGGGCTTTTCGCCACCATGACAGATATATCGAGGATTGAGCCGGTCGAGGAGGTAGAGGTCGAGGTGAGCGGGGAGGACCTGAAGGCCCTCCTCTACAATTGGCTTGAAGCCCTCCTCGTCAAGTTTGATGTAGAAGGCCTCCTCCTCTCCGATTTCGAGGTGCTCGAGCTCTCAGGCGGCGATGGGAAGCCTTACAGGCTGAGGGCAAGGGCCCGTGGGGAGCGCTTTAACCCCGAGAAGCACCCTCAGCACGTGGGCGTGAAGGGCGTAACCTACCACCTAATGGAGATAGACGAGAGACCTGGGCGAGTAGAGCTCAGGTTCCTCCTCGATATATGAGCTGGGGGCGGGGGTGGTCGGCCGTGAGGGTCCTCTTGCTCGGGGCCGCTGGGGCCTGCGGTTCCGTGGCGCTCAGGCACCTCTGCCTGAGCCGGGATGTCGAGGAGGTCGTTGCGGCTGATGTGCGTATCACGCCTCTCCAACGCCTCATCAGGAGGCTGGCGACGGAGAAGGTGAGGCCCCTCAAGCTGGATGTCCGGGACAAGAACGCCTTAATCAAGGCCATGGAGGAGGCGGACGTGGTGGCCAACGCCACGACGTACGTGCACAACCTGCTCGTGATGAAGGCGGCCCTCGAGGCCAGAAAGAGCCTAACGGACCTCGGCGGGATGTTCTACATCACCAGGGAGCAGCTCGAGCTCGATGGGGCCTTCAGGGAGGCGGGTCTCACGGCCATCACGGGCTGCGGCCTCGCCCCGGGGATTGCGGAGGTACTGGCCATGAAGGGAGCAGAGCACGTGGACCGCATAAGGGCCATAAGGATACGCTACGGGGAGGTGGATTTCACGCCAGCCCTGTACAAGCGCTCCTTCAGGGCTCTCCTCGATGGCTTGACCATGAGGCCCGTGATATATAGGCGGGGCGAGTTCGTCGAGCTTCCCCCCTTCTCCGGGAAGGAGTTCTTCGATTTCCCAGAGCCCATAGGGACCCGCCTCTGCATTTACGCCGTCTACCCCGGCATCATGACGCTCCCGAGGAACGTGGGGAAGGATGTCGAGCTCGTGGAGGCCAAGTTCGGCTTCTCCGACACGGAGCGCCTCGAGGCGGTAGTCAGCACCCTCAGGACGCTCGGTCTCTTAGACGAGGAGCCCCTCAAAGTAGATGGTGTAGAGGTGAGGCCGAGGGAGGTGCTCCTGGCCTGCGCTCCTCCTCCCGAGCCGGGCGTTGAGGATGCGGTAAGCCTCATCGTGCTCGTCGAGGGCTTGAGGGATGGCGAGGAGGTGCTCGTCCGTTATACGCTCATCCAGGCGTTCCACAGGATGTGGGGCGTCAGCGCCCTCTCGTACCTGACGGGCGTATCGCTCTCCATAGCCACGCAGATGCTCGGGGAAGGGCGCGTGGCTGGCCCGGGCGTCATGTCGCTCGAGGGGGCCGTGGAGGCCGATACCTTCATAAGGGCCTTAAGGGCCGAGGGCGTCAGGATAAGCGAGGAGGTCGTGGTGAGGAGGGAGCTATGAGCGCTGCCCCCCCGGTGTTCGTCCTGTTCCTGCTCGTCTTCTCGAGCCTTCTCCCCTGGCC
>CAYUYX010000123.1:0-4228 GCA_964449495.1 uncultured Candidatus Bathyarchaeia archaeon | reverse complement strand
CCGTATGGCTGCGGAAGAAAAGCCCACGTTCTCCTACGAGCTCGTCGGCACCTCGCTCACCGTGGTGGCGTCCGCAAGGCTGAGCTCCGTGGATATCACAGTGGCGAGCTGGCTAAATTGGTCCGCCCGGGCGAGGACGGGGCTCGGGGCAATAGAGGCGAGCGTGAACGCCACGAACCTCGTGGACCTCCTGCTCGAATCATCGCTCGGGGCCATAAGCCTGGCCGTCGAGGCCCCGCGGCTGAGCAATAACTGCACGATAGTCGTCCGCACATCCCTCGGCAGCGTGGACGCGGATGTCCACCTCGGCGCTCCCGCCGCCCAGCCTGTGGGATGCGAGGTCGAGGTGAAGACATCCCTGGGCTCGATTGACCTCACGGTCGATGGCTTCGAGGTGGCCTCGAGGGATAGGGGCTATCTGCTCTTGCGCTCGGAGGGCTTCGAGGCCGCCGAGAGGGTGTTGTACATAAGGTTGTCCACCTCCCTCGGCTCCATAGATGTGGTGGCAAGGAGGCCGTGAGGCCGTGGCGAGGCCCGGCTCTGAGGCCGCTCCTCCCGTCTTCCCCAGGGCCGTGAGAGAGGACCCCCTGGGCTTCTTCTTCCTCGGCCTTTTCCTCGTAACGCTCGGTCTAACGCTCCTCTTCTTCGAGCTCGGGCTCCTCGAGGTGCTCGAGGTGATTGGGGCCGCCTTCTCCTCCCTCGGCTCCATATTGTTGCTCGATGCCCTCGTCAGGCACCGGCGCCCCTGGACCAGGCACAAGACCCTCCCCTACGCCGTGATGGGCTCCTTCTTCCTTGCCCTCGGCGTGGCCTTCCTGCTCGGGCCAGGGAGATGGTGGCCCCTCTCCCTCATGGCCCTCGGCCTCGCATCTGCCGCCTACGGGGCCCTGAGGTCCCTGAGGAGTAGGCTAAAGGGGGCAGGAGGGCCCTGAGGACCGTTAAGCAATATTTTTTATTGGGTTATTACGCCCGAACCGGGGGCCGGGGATGTCCTCCACCCTGGAGCTCGAGCCCGGCAAGACGCTGCTCCTCGACGGGCCAGCATCGGCCACGGTATCATCCGGTCTCATCTCGGTGTTCGGGGCGGAGCTGGGCCCGAGGAAGAAGTTGGTGGTGAAGAAGGGCCGTAGATTGCCATTAGAAGCCCTCGAGCCCTCTCGGGTGAGCATCACGGTCGGGCTCGGGGGCTCCTCATCGGTGGTGGAGGGGAGCCCTATACCGAGCTCGTGGAACGATGCGGTAGAAGAGGCCTTAGCCAGGGAGCCCCCCACGAGATTGCTCATCTTGGGAGGCGTCGACGTTGGGAAGACGAGCCTCTGCACCTTCATCGCCAATAGGGCGCTCAAGGCCGGGCGCTCCGTAGGTATAATAGATGCTGATGTAGGCCAATCCGATATAGGGCCGCCTTGCACGATAGGCTTCGCAAGGGTGAGAGAGCCCACGTGGGACCTCTCCACTCTCGAGGCCGAGCACGTGTTCTTCCTCGGGGATAAGACGCCCTCTCATCTCGTCGGACGGGCCTTGAGGGGGATAAAAACGGCCCTCGAGGCGGCCGAGCGCTCTGGCGTCGACTTCCTCGTGGTGAACACGGATGGATGGATAAGCGGTCCTGATGCGGCCGAGTACAAGAAGGCCGTGGCCTCCATCGTAGAGCCGCACCTAATCTTGGCCCTCAGGCGCGCTCGGGAGCTCGACACCATCCTGAGGCAGCTGGAGGGCTGGGAGACGAGGCTCCTCGATATCTCCCCCTTCGTCAAGGAGCGGGATAGGGAGGTCAGGCGCGAGCTCAGGGCCCTCGGGTACCGGAGGTACCTGAGCGGGGCCAAGGTGATAGCCGTGAACCTGAAGTGGGTGGAGGTGGAAGGAGACCTCCCCGGCTCGGGCCTCAGGCCATCGAGAGAGCGCTGCGACCTCGTCTCGGCCGTCCTCGGCCTCGAGCCACTGTATTGCGAGGAGGGGCCGAGGAAGCTCTTCGTCGTCCTTAGCGAGGGGGACGAGGGGCCGGATAGGGAGGCGCTCTCGAGGCTCGAGAGGGTGCTCGGGAAGAAGGTGGAGGTCCTGCGGAAGGGCTACGAGAAAGGCACCCTCGTGGCCCTCTACGATAAGGGAGGCGCCTTCCTCGGCATAGGGATAATCGTGGCCATCGATTACCAGAAGAGGACGGCAAGGGTCCTCACGTTAGCCGATGAGGAGGCCGTGGCGAAGATGTGCGTAGGCAGGGTGAAGCTGAGCCCCGATGGGACGGAGTTGGAAGGCCCATCAGGGTGATTGCTTAAATCGCCTCGCCCGTCCCGTGTCCCGGTAATGCCGATGGAGTTGGACGGGGCCAGGATATCCAGGGTCGAGGCGGAGCTGGATGGCCGCTCCCACATCGCCATCGCTCTTGAGCTCCCGAACGCGTGCGTGGTGTTCATCAGCGAGGGGGGGTTGAGGATGGGGACCCTCGCCATAGCCATGCCGCCGGGAGGAACGCCTCCTTCCCCGGGCTCCACCTCCGCCGTGGTGATGGGCGAGCGTCTCGCCTTCTTGGCACGCCTCTTGGCCGAGAGGCTCGCGTCTCTCACGGGCAAAATCGCCCTCCTATCGCTGTGGGCCGAGGGGAGGGAGGCGGACGTTGGACGGAGGGCCGTGGAGATATTGAAGAAGCTTCTGGAGGTGAATAGAGACGAGCCTTAGGGCCTTCTTGGCCGAGTGCGAGGAAAGGGGGGAGCTGCTGACGGTGGAGGAGCCTCTATCGCCCCGCTATGAGGTAGCGGCGGTCATAAAGGCCTTTGATGGCGGCCCCGTCCTCCGCTTCACGAACGTCAGGGGCCACCCGGGCACGAGCGTGGTCTCGAACGTATGTAACAGGCGGAGGCTCATGAGGGCCCTCGGCGTGGAGGGGGGCTCAGCGGAGGACGCCTACAGGCGGCTCATGGAGGCGGCGGAGAGGCCCTCCGAGCCGAAGGTCGTGAGGAGCGGCCCTCCTGCCGAGGAGGTGGTTCTGGAGGAGCCGGACCTGAGGAAGCTGCCCGTGCTGACGTACTTCAGGGGGGATGCGGGCCCGTACATAACGTCGGCCCTCGTTTCTGCGAGGAGCTCAGATGGCTCTGTGGAGAACGTCTCCGTTCACCGCCTCCTTCTCGTCGGGGAGAAGAAGATGGTGATAAGGCTCGTCCCGAGGCACCTCTACCGCCTGTGGAAGATGGCGTCCGAGGAGGACAGGGACCTCGGGGTAACCATATCCATAGGGGTGCATCCCGCCGTCCTCTTGGCCGCTACCACGCCAGTCCCCTTCGGGGTGAGCGAGTTCTCCGTGGCGAACTCGCTTCTCGGCGGGCTCGAGCTCGTGGAATGTGATGGCGTGAACGCAAGGGCCCCGGCCGACGCCGAGATAATAATGGAGGCCTTCATAAGGACGGGCGAGATGGCGCCCGAGGGCCCCCTCGTGGATATAACTGGCACGCACGATGCCGTGAGGGAGCAGCCCGTCGTCGACGTCATGAGGGTGATGATGAGGGAAAGGCCCCTCTACCACGCCATCCTCCCGGGCGGGATAGAGCACAAGCTCCTCATGGGGTTTCCGCGGGAGGCCGAGATTTGGAGGGCCGTCTCCAAGGTCGTTCCGGCCGTGAAAGCCGTGAACCTCACGCCCGGGGGATGCGGCTGGCTCCACGCCGTGATATCCATAGAGAAGAACGTGGATGGGGACGCGAAGAACGCCATACTTGCGGCTTTCGCGGCCCACCCGAGTCTCAAGCACGTGGTCGTCGTGGACCCAGATGTGAATGTGTATGACCCCGAGGAGGTGGAGTGGGCCATAGCCACCCGCTTCCAGGCCGATGAAGACCTCGTCCTCGTGAGGGGCGCGAGGGGCTCAACGCTCGACCCCTCTGCGGACCAGGAGGAGGCCACGACCACGAAAGTGGGCCTTGACGCCACGATACCGCTCGGGAGGGATAGACGGGCCTTCACGAAAGCCGAGATACCCACCAGCCGCGAGGTGGAAGAGCTCATAAGGAGGTTGAAGCGGGCTTGAGGGCCGTGGTAGTGAAGCTCGGGGGCTTCGCCTTCCCGGCCGAGCCGGAGCCCGCTGCCCTGAAGCGGTACGCATCCGTGTTCAAGCGTATTTCCGCAGAGGGCATCAAGCTCGTGGTGGTAGCGGGGGGCGGGGGGCTTGCGAGAAAGCTCATAAGGGCCGCCCGGCTCCTCGGGGCCTCGGAGGCCGTCTGCGATGAGGTAGGCATAA
>CAYUYX010000122.1:0-4244 GCA_964449495.1 uncultured Candidatus Bathyarchaeia archaeon | reverse complement strand
CTCCTGCACGGGTACCCTGGCAATCTCCTTGAATCCCTCGTCGAGGAGGACGGCCTCGAGGGTCCCCTCGAGCTCCCCTGCGAGACCGGAGAATTCCTCGGGCTTGAGCTCTGGGCCGAATAGCTCACGTCTGACCTCCTCGGCCGGCACCCGCTTGGACAGGGCCTCGAGGACCTCCTTGGGCGTGAGCTCCTCGACCTCCTTCCCCCTCGGGGCCCTCGCCACGTACTTTATCCTGGCCGTGCTCAGGAGGTCCTTCAGGAGGACATCGCCCATGTGGTCCCCATCTAAGAAGGCCGTGGCCTCCTTCTGCTCGCAGAGCCTCACTATCGTATCGGGGACCTTGAGGCCCTCCATCGCTATCACGTTCGTTATACCGCACTTCAGCAGGTTGACAACATCGGCCCTGCCCTCCACTATGATTATCTCGTTGGAGGCCTCCACCCCCGGGCCAGCGGGCAGGCCCTCGGGCCCGTACTTTATCACCTTGGCCGGGACGAGGACCTCCCCTACCTCGCGCAGGAGCTCGGCGGTGCTCGGCACCTTCGTCAGGGCCCACTCACGCAGTATCTCCTTGGCCCTCTTTATTATGAGCTCCCTCTTCTCCTGCCTGATATCCGTTATCTCCTCGAGCTTGACGGCCGCCGGGTAGGGCCCCACCCTGTCCACGGCCTCCACGGTAGCCGCGATTATGGCCGTCGAAATCCTGTCGAGGGCGGATGGGATGGTGATGGTCCCTACCGTCTTGCCCCTCACGTGCTTGAGCGCCACGTCTATGCGCCCTATCTTCCCCGACCTGGCCAGCTCGCTGAGCTCGAGGTCTGGCCCGAAGAGGCCCTCGGATTGGCCGAAGATAGCCCCTATTATATCGTGCCTCTCCACCACGCCATCCACTTCAAACGATAGTTTTACCCGGTACTTCGCCGGCAATTGAGCATGTGTCAATTCTACCACCCACCTGCTCCACTCACCTTACCTAAGCCTTGACCTCGCCTTCCTCATTAGCGTTTCCACGAGGCTCGGCAGCCCCTCCACATCCTTGGCGAAGGTGCCAACGAGGGCCCTGAGCCAGCGCCAGTACGTGAGGTTAGCCCTCAGGCCGATGCTCTCCAGCTCCTCCGCAAGCGAGAAAGCGTACTCCCTCCCCGCCCTGTCGAAGTCCGTGAGGATTATGACCTCTCCCCCAGCCGGATTGCCCACGCGCTCCACCACGTCTATGAGCCTCTTCCCGTTTGTCTTCAGGGCGATGACGGTTCCATCCACGCCGAGCTCCCTGAGGGCCCTCACATCAGAGGGCCCCTCGACCACTATGGGCGTCCCCCTCCCGGCATCCTCCGACAGCCTTTGGAAGAGCTCGCCGATTTCCTCGAGGAGCCTCGCTATAGAGCCCAAGCCCATCACCTCGTTACCTCGAGCGCTCTTATCGCCTCGAGGAGCTCGGGCTTGCGGGATAGGCGTTCTCTAACGGGCCTGAGGAGCTCTGATAGGGCCTCTGCGATTGCGTTCTTCAGGTCGAGCGGATGAAGCGCCCCGGAGGCGAAATCGGCCTCGAGCTCCTCGTAGCTCTCGTACGAGATTGGGCCTCCGTACTTAGCTGGCCTATCCACCTCCAACTTCCCGAGGGCTGGGAAGATGATGAGCCTTGCGTGCTCGAGGACGGGGTTATCCTCTACCTGTCCGGCCGGGCAGAAGGCCTTCCTGAGCTTGGCCCTTATCTCCCCAGGCCCGTCGTGGACGAAGATACAGCCCTCGGGGACGCTCTTCGACATCTTCGACCTTATGCGCTTGTTCACCGCCTCATCCTCATCGAAGGTCCCCTCGAGGGCCTTAGAGGGCCCGGTCAGGCCCATGAGCAAGGGGACGTGGAGGCACACGGGCTTCTTCCACCTCAGCTTCTCGGCGATGTCCCTGGCGAGCATGTGCACCTTCCGCTGGTCTATCCCGGCGCAGGCCACGTCCACGTCGAGCTCGAAGATGTCCGCCGCCTGCATGCACGGGTAGAAGAGCCACGCCGTCTCGATATCCGGGGCATCGAGGCTCCGGCCCATTATCGGGAGAGCCCTTCTGACCCTCCTGAGGGAGGCCGCCTTGGCAATCGTTATCACCCTCCGCCAGTACCCTGGCTCGGAGACCACGTCGGAGGCCCACAGGAAGCGAACAGATGGCCCCCTGAGGCCGAGGGCCTCAAAGCACTCCCTGAAGTACTCCCCCACGAGCCTTATCTTCTCCATATCGCCCCCGAGCTTGTTGTTTATCCAGGAGTGCCAATCGGCCAGGAGGGCCGTGAGCCTAAGGCCAGCGCGGACGAGGTCGAGCATCTTCTGGCCACAGAGGAGGCCCATCCCTATGTGCATGGGGCCGGAGCACTCGAAGCCCCAATAGGCGTGAGGGCGTTCTCCCGATTCGAGTAGCTCCACGAGCTCGGGACGGGTTATCACCTCCACCGTGTTCCTCGTGATGAGCTCGAGCTTATCCTCCAAGCTCCACCGCCTCTTGCCTTTTCGCTCGTTCAGCCCGTGTGGCCAGATATATCCTTATCGGGGCGGCGGCCTGCGGGCCTGTCCCCCGAGCGACTAACACCCGGCTTCAGCGGAGGGCTTGCGCCCCACTCGGCCGAGCTCTCTCATCACGGGGTTCTCAGGCCCGCTGGGCGGGGTCCACGGGCCCCTCGGGGAGGCCCTGTCCCACGCCTGGGTAAGCCCAGCTCATCGAGGCCGGAGGCCGACTCGCTGGACTCCGTCAGCGTGAGCCCCGCCCCGAGGCCGCCGTTAGAGATGTGGAGGCATCTCCCTTAAAAAGGAGGCGTAGGAGGCCTCCGGTGCTCGTAAGTCTTAATAAGGCGCCACCGCCCGCCGGGGCGGAGCTGATGGGGCCATGCCGATGAGGATATGGAAGGAGGACACGCCCGAGAGACTCATCATAGAGCGGAGGCTCCACGTGCAGTGGCACAGGATAGAGCTCGACAGGAAAAGGTGCGTGGGCTGCGAGCTCTGCTCCCTGATATGCCCGAGGGAGGCCATAACCATAAACGTCCCGGACAAGGAGGCCTGGCCCGAGGAAGCTGGCCCGAGGAGGCCCCAGCTCGATATAGATGAGGAGAAATGTCATTTCTGCGGCATATGCAATTGCATCTGCCCGTTCGGGGCCGTGAGGGTCAGCAAGGACGGGGAGCCCGTGATACCCGTCGTGGAGACGGAGAGCTTCCCGAGGCTGGTCAGGAAGGTAGAGGTCAAAGCGGAGAAGTGCCCACCGGGCTGCGTGGAATGCGAGGAGGCCTGCCCGTTCGACCTCATAAAGGTCTCCGTCATCGGACCCGACGGCCGTGTCCTGAGCCCCGAGGAGGCAAAGGAGTACCCGAGGCCAGGGGAGCTGAGGGTGAGGGTAGACGTGGACCTGGATGGTTGTCCGGGCTGCCGCCTCTGCGAGCTGAAGTGCCCGGAGGGGGCCATAAGGGCCGACAAGGTCATCCACGGGCGCATCCGCATAAACGCGGAGAGGTGCCCGGAGGGATGCCGCGATTGCGTTGACGCTTGCCCCGTGCCCGGGACGCTCTACGTGGGCCCCGACGGAAAGGTCCACGTCAACGAGCTCACGTGCGTTTACTGCGGCGTCTGCAGGCTCGTCTGCCCGGTTGAGGGCGCCCTCGAGCTCGAGAGGACGTACATAAGGCATGAGGCCGTCCGCTCCGGGGCGTGGAACAAGGCCCTCGAGAAGCTCACGTCGCCCGTGCAGGTCAGCAGGGAGCTGGCTGCGAGGGGCCTGGCCCGCGGGAGGGAGACGGTGGAGAAGAGGCTCGGCTACATGGTGGCCAGAGCGGTGGCGAGATGATGTCCCGACACGGTTAAGAGGGAGGATGTCCATCTACGAGCGGGGACGGTCTTGAGGGCTCGGGCGGCCAGGCGGGGCAGGGGGCCCTCCGGATGCCCGGATTGCGGCGGACTGCTCCTGTACGACCCAGATACGAAGAGCTACACCTGCCAGGTCTGCGGGCGCGTTTACACGAGGGAGGAGCTGGCGGAGGCGAGGAGGAAGGTGGCGGAGGAGATAAGGATGATGCTCGCCCAGCCCTTCGAGGAAGGGGAGAAGGAGAAGATAGCGAAGGAGTACCTCAAGTGGTACCTGTCGAGCAAGGAGGAGAAGAGGTAGGGAGAGGAGGAGCGCAGGACGCAGAGCAGGCCTTATATCCCTCTTCTTACTGGCCTTCTCTTGGGTGCGGGGGTTCCCGAGCCAGGTCAAAGGGGCGG
>CAYUYX010000121.1:0-4256 GCA_964449495.1 uncultured Candidatus Bathyarchaeia archaeon | reverse complement strand
GGTGGTCGGTCCTCTACGATGGGCTGACCTGGGAGCACATAAGGCCCTGCCTGCCCGAGGGGGGCCTGGTCTTAGATGCGGGAGGGGGGACGGGCAAGTGGTCCATCAGGATGGCCAGGGAGAGGGCGGGCATCTCCATAGTGCTCCTCGACATATCCCGTGAGATGCTATCGGTGGCAAAGGAGAAGCTGGCGAGAGAGGGCCTTGAGGACCGTGTGTGGCTTGTCGAGGCGGATATCTGCGCCATGCCCTTCAGGCCGGGCGTATTCGATTTCGCACTGGCGGAAGGGGACCCGATATCCTATTGCGATGACCCGGGGAAGGCCGTTAGGGAGCTCAACAGGGTCCTTAAGCCGGGCTCCTACGTCCAGGCCGGCGTTGACAGCTTGTTCGCCGTAGTGAGGAGGCTCATGCATAGGGGGCGCATAGAGGAGGCCGGGGAGGTGCTTAGGGAGGGGCGCTTCATGTCCGACTGGGGCTTCAGGTGGTGGGTCTTCACGCCCCGGAGCCTGAGGGAGCTGTTCGAGAACGCCGGCTTCGAGGTGGTCAGGATATCGGGCAAGCCCGTCCTCTCGCCCAGGAGCGAGGAGCTCGAGGAAGCCCTTAAGGACGAGGAGAAGGCGAGGAAGGCCCTTGAGCTGGAGCTCTCGGCCTGCGACGACCCCTCCATAGCTGGCTTGGGGAGCCACCTGCACGTTGTGGCGAGGAAGCCATCTTAGGCCCTCTTGTGCCCGTGCCTGAAGGGCCTACGCCAGTTGATGGCCATCTTCTTGGCCACCTCCGCCTCCAAGTCTATGCCCAATTGGCCAGCCATGTGGAGGGCCCTTATGACCAGGTCGGCCAGCTCCTCGGCGAACTTCTCTCGGTCGTCATCCCTCCAGGCCTGCATGGCCTCGGCGGCCTCGGTTACTATGAGCATGAGGAAGGTAGGCGCCTGCTCCCACGTGAAGTCGAAGCCCTTGACGCTCGACCAGCGCTTCAGCTCGGCCACCAAATCCGATATGGTTTTCGCCACCCGGCAGCACCCGGACGCCCTGGCCCCGGGGTTTAGATAAGCTATTATCCCGCAATCGTGGATAGGGGCTATTCTACTGGCGCCCGAGTTCTCGCTCAACCATGTCGTAGAGCTTTTTGACGAGCAAGAGCACGTCATCGCACATCTGCCTCAGCTCCTCTTCTTCAAATATGCCGGGCGTGTAGAAGTTGGCGTGGAGCTTCTCGGCGCTTCTAAAGGCCGTCCATATGCCGTCGTCCCTAAGCCTGAGCGATAGGCCCCTGATGAAATCCCTGATAGGGCCGTGCTTGGCGGGCAGCCTCCGCCCCTCAATCAAGGCCAGGGCGAGGACGAGGGCGTTTAAGGCCGCCCAGAGGAATTCTCCGGCCTTATCTATTTCTCCTTTGGCCAGAGCACGGAAGAAATTATCTATGTAGCCATCGGCTGTCCTTAATTTCCCCTCGACTTCTTCTCTTTCTCTCATGAGAATCACGCTACCTCTACCCTCAGCTCCCTCTTGGGATATAAATCGATGCGCTCCCCCGAGGGCCTCACCACCGCATCGAGCTCCACCTCCATGAAGTGCCCCTCATGCACCACGCCGTAGTCTCTGAGCTTGGGCCAGCTATCCTTGTGGACGTATAGGACGTCCGTGCTCCCTATGCGGGATAGCACGAAGGAGATGGGCGTGCCTGAGAGCCCCTCTACCTTCTCATCGCCATACCGCACCTCCAATATCCTCCCGAGGACCACGTCTCCCTCCGTTAATTCGTACGGCTTAGATAGCCACCTCGAGGGGAGCCTGATAAGAGCGTAACAGGCCATCTCGAGGTCTCTCGGCGGCTCAGAGAACACGATTGGCGACCATACCACGAGCGGCATGCCCCGAGCACCGGGATAGCCGATGGCATTAATTATATAAACATGTGCATATCAGTTCCCCGGCCTCGGACTTCCTATTGGCCATTTCCGGTCGTATCTGCTCAGTAATACCACCCGAGATGGCACGCTCTCGTCGAGCACGTTGTAGCCAAGCTCTTCCGCCAGCCTGGTCGCGAAGGCTCTCACCTCCTCGTGCCTTGGCATGTTCTCGAAGCTGAGGCCCCTGCGCCTGGAGAAGCCCACCCACATGAAGGCCTTGGGCTCCACGAAATCCGGCTCGGCCCGCTCTATGAGCCTCGCATAGGCCTCCTCGTGGCCCATGTTCCAGCCCTTCACGAGCGTTATGCGTATGACCTTCCGGCATGAGAGGCTCGGGAGGAGCTCAAGCGTCTCCATGAGCTTCTCCCACAGCCCCGGCAGCTGGGGCCTGCAGAGGGCCTTGTATATGCGCTCGTTTGGGGCCACGAGCGAGACGTAGAGCTGCGTGGGCTCCTCCTCCAAGCTGGCGAGGCGCTCCGGGACCGTCCCGTTCGTGACGAGGAAGGTCGTGAAGCCGCGCCTGTGGTACTCGGCTATCAGGGCGCCTATCTCCGGGTAGAGCGTGGGCTCGCCGGCCAGGCTTATGGCTGCGTGGCGGGGCCTGAGCGCCTCCTCCAGCTTGCGCATGTCGGTCTTCGGATTGCCCTTGTAACCGCTCAGTATCTGCCTCTGGGCTTGGATGGACCCCTCCACTATGAGCTCCGGCTCGTCCCAGACGGGCATGGAAGTCTCGTCCCACCTAAGCCCTATATCGCCGGATTGGGCTCGCCAGCAGAAGAGGCACCTCTGGGTGCAGTAGAAGAGGGCTGGCGTCATCTGTATGCACCTGTGGGAGGCTATCCCGTAGAACTTCTGCTTGTAGCAGAACCTGCCGGCCGTTAGGCTTGCGTATAGCCAGTGGCAGCGCTTGACAGCGGAGTGGCGCCCCACCATGTGGTAGCCTTGCTTCTTCAGAAGAGCCACGAGTTCTGGTGGAACGCCCGGCATCAAGCCCGCTCTTCCCCCGCTCCCACCAGGGCTTCCTCGTCCAAAAAAGGCGGCGCTGGGAGCTCATCAAAAGCGTATCGATTCTTCGACAGGGCCTTTCGGCGTTATGATGAGCATATCAACGCCGTCGCCGCTTATGGCATCACGGCTTATAGCCGATTTTATGGCCTTCAGGGCCAGCTCCTTCCCATCCCCCACGGAGAGCCCGTCCTTGTAATCGGCCTCAAGGACCCCTAATGCTATCTCAGCGCCCGAGCCCACGGCTGCGTACTTGTCCGGCACGATGGAGCCCAGGGGGTCCAGCACGTACAGCACGGGCCCCTCGTCGTCCACGCCGCCCACGATGGTCTGGGTGAGGAGCGGGGAGAGCCTCTGGTTGAAGAGGATGTTGGACATGAGCTTCGCAGCCGCTCGGACGGACATTGGGCGCCCTACTTCGTACTCGTAGAGCTTTGCGTATGCGCCCACCTCCCGGACGAGTATCTGCATATCCGCCACCAGGCCTGCGCAGGCAGCCCCTATGCGGTCCGTTATCCTGAAGACCTTCTTCCCGGCCCTGCTCATCACGTAGTAGCCGTAGGAGACACGCTTCTCGGCCGCCAGGATGACGCCCCCATCGCACACCAGGCCCACGGTGGTTGCGCCAGGTATCAGGAAGCGCTCGCGTTGGGCCTCCAAGCTCGTCGCCTCAGGGCCTACCAGAAAAACCCTTTAATTAACCTTTGCGGCTGGCGTGCTGCCCACGCCCCATCAGAAGGACCAGTGCTCGTAGCGCCACATCAGGACTTCGCCGTTGTAGAGCACGTGCCTATCGCAGGCCACCGGGCCCCAAACCCACGCCCTCGCATCTTCGTCCCAGTAGTACCATATCCACGAGTAGCCCTCGTGCCCCGGCGTGATTATGCGCTCGCAGAGGCCGTTTATGCACGTAACGTACACCCCGTAGACGCCCACGTAATAGCTGAGGTTCCACGTTACGTGCTCCGTGAGGTTGAAGAGCGTCGAGCCCACGGGCATGAGGGTATCGTTGTGCCACTCCACCGTCCCGTTCCCGTAGTCTATGCATAGGCTCACGCTCACGTAGGCCAGCGCTCGCTCGTATGCCTCCTCAAGCTCGGAGCAGCGCACGAAGTAGTAGCCGGCGATGGCGGAGGCGGCTATGGCCCAACAGGCCAGGCCGAGGCTTATCCAGGCCCACTTACCTCTCCCGACCATTTCCCAACCCCTCCTGGGAGGCCGAGGAGGCGTGAGGCCCTCGCCAGGGCTGGCGTGCAGGCTGCGAATATGGCTGCGTTGGACAGCTCGTGGGTGAGGGAGAACCAGGCGCCGTAGGCGAGCGCAAGGGGGATGGGGA
>CAYUYX010000120.1:0-4260 GCA_964449495.1 uncultured Candidatus Bathyarchaeia archaeon | reverse complement strand
CCACGGGCGATGTGGTGGGCTGTAACCTGCGGTGCGGCTTCTGTTGGTCCTGGCGGGCCGCCAGCCACGTGATGGCGAGGGGGCGCTTCTACAGGCCCGAGGAGGTCTTCGAGCGCCTCGTGAGCATAGCGAAGCGCAGGGGCTACAGGCTCGTCCGGCTAAGCGGGGGAGAGCCCACGCTCTCGAGACAGCACCTCCTGGAGCTCCTCGACCTCCTCGATGGGACGGACCTCACCCTCGTCCTCGAGACGAACGGCGTCCTCGTGGGGGCCGATAAGAGCTACGCGGGCGAGCTGGCGGAGCACGATAACCTCGTCGTTAGGGTTTCACTCAAGGGGACGAGCGAGGAGGAGTTCCACGCCCTCACCCTCGCCAAGCCAGAGGCCTTCAGGCTCCAGCTCGAGGCCCTGAGGAACCTCGTCGAGGCCGGCCTTGAGCCTGGGGAACGGGTCTACGCAGCCGTCATGTTGAGCTTCAGCACCCCACGCTCCTACGCGGCCCTCAGGGAGCGCCTGGCCGAGATTCACCCCGCTCTTGCGGAGGAGGTGGACGAGGAGTTCGTCATCCTCTACCCGCACGTGGTAGAGCTCATGCGCAGGCGTGGCCTCCGGCCCCTCAGGGCCTTCAGGCCAGATGGCATACCCGAGTTCATGATATAGAGACCAACAGAGAAGCCTTTTTATCGGCCGTGCCGTAGCACGGGAGCGCGATGAGGCGTCAGGTCAGCCCGTGGAGCACGGCGTTGCTCCTCATGGCCATTATCATGGCCTCGTCCCTCTGCTTGACGAGCGTCCCGGGGGCCGCCCTCGCCTCCTCGGCCCCACCACTCCCCCGGCGGGGGGAGGCAGCCCGGACCTGGGATGCCCGTAATCTCTCGAGGCAGATAACGGTCAGCTTTGAAGAGCCAGAGCTCGTCCTCGATGAGAAGGGGCGTATAGAGGGCTTCTCCCTGCCAGGCTGCGAGCTCATAGCCATAAGCGGGCTTCCCCTCTTGCCCGTCAAGGTTCTGACCTTCAAGTTCGACATCGGCCTCGAGCCCGTGAGCGTGCGGGTCGAGCTCGGCGATATCGAGGAGGTCCCCCTGAGATACGAGCTCACGTGCGTATCCCATCCTATGCCGGCTTCCCGCCACGAAAGAGCTCTTCCCGCACGGGGGAGCCCGTCTCACGGCGCCCCGGGCCTTCTGCCGGAGAGGTGGTACGAGTACGAGGTCCACCACGGTATAGACGTGCTGGACATGGCCCGTAAGACCTTCCTGTTCGTCCGCATATACCCCGTCAGGCTCGACGTGGCCCATAAGAGGGCCCTCTTCCTGGACAGCGCCCACGTAGCGGTGGAGGTATCCGGCTCGCCCATTAGGAGGGCGATGGAGGGGCCGGGAACCGATATGCTCATAATAACGAGCGAGGACCTCCTCCCGGCGGCCGAGTACCTCGCCTCCTACCGGAACGATTCGGGCATAACGACCATAATAAGGACGGTGGAGTGGATAACGGCCAATTACGATGGGCGTGATGAGCCCGAGAAGATAAGGAACTGCGTAAAGGAGCTCGTGGACGAGCTCGGCATAATCTTCGTCCTAATCCTGGGCGACCACGACGTGGTGCCGGCCCGCCTCGTCTACATACCGGATGGGTATGCGGATGACAACGATGCCGAGGACGGCTCTTACGTGGAGACGGACCTATATTACGCAGACCTCGATTGGACGTGGGATGATAACAACGATGGCCGCTGGGGCGACCTCGACCACGATAACGTGGACGGCGTGCCAGATGTCTTCGTGGGCCGTCTCCCGGCCAGCAGCTTGAGCGAGGCCTGGGTGCTCGTTGGGAAAATACAGGTTTACGAGTCGAGCTCCCTCGACGCGCCCTGGCTCAGGAGGGCCGTCTTCATAGGGACGGACCTCTTCACGGGGACGGGTTATGAGGGGCCGGAGGGGGAGATACTGAAGGACCACATAGATTATACCTACGTGCCAGTCGGGACGACGGTTACGAAGCTCTACGAGACGGAGGGCACGCTCTCCCCGAGCGCAGTGCTGAGCGCCATAAACAGCGGATGCGGCTTCGTGAACTTCGCTGGGCACGGCGTCTCGAGCGCCTGGTCCCTCGGCTCAGGCGGCACCTTCACCACGGGCCACGTGAACGCCCTCGACAACGGGGAGAAGCTCTGCTTCGTGGCAACGGCCGCATGCCTCACGTCCCGCTTCTCCGATAGGGATTGCATAGGAGAGCGCTTCCTACTGAAATCAGATGGCGGGGCCATCGTCTACTTCGGCTGCACGAGGGTCGCCTGGATGCGCGGGGATGGCGATGTCGCCTACGACCTCGCCGGGCGCATGGACGCCTTCTTCGCCGAGGCCTACTTCACGGGTGTGCCGACGCCCGGCCAGATATGGGCCTACGCCGTGGAGCACTACATCGCCCTCTTCTCCATAAAGACGCTCGTGGAGGACCACTACCTGCACTGGAAGACCGTGGCGGAGTACGGCGCCCCCTTCGGGGACCCATCCGTGTGCGTCCAGGGGAGGCCGACGGGCGCATACCAGCTGCAGGTCGTTTGTTACGATGCGGATGGCGAGACGCCTATAGAGGGCGTGGAGGTGGAGCTCGAGTTCCTGGCGGTGCTCAGGCTCTCCGATACCACGGGCGAGGACGGGTCCGTCCTGTTCGAGAACCTCCTGCCGGGCCACTACACCCTGAGGGCCACGTACATGGGCGTAACCGTTGCGGAACGGGAGGTCATATTGCCCGGCGAGGAGACCATAGCCCTGAACTGCTCCCTCTACGACCTGACCATCACGTGCACCGATGCCGGCGGAGAGCCCCTGGCCGACGCCCTCGTCGAGCTCTACCTCGACGACACCCGGGTCTTCCAGGGCACGACGGGCCCGAGCGGGCGCCTCAGGGCAGAGGATATCCCGGCCGCAACGTACGGCGTGCACGTCGTGTGGTTGAGGCCCCGGGCCGAGGAGGCCTACTCGGGCTTCATATCGCTCCAGGAAGACGAGCAGGTCGCCACGCTCCAGTGCGCCATCTACGACGTCGTGGTGGAGGTGATAGACCTTCTGGGCAGGCCCGTGGAGGGGGCTGCGGTACAGCTTTACACGGAGGACGGCGCCCTCGTGGACTCCTCCACCACCGGGCCCGATGGCAGAGCGGAGATTGAGGACATCCTCGAGGGCATCTACCGAGCCGTCGTCTCCGCCGAGCTTGCGGAGCCGGAGGAAGCGATATTCACGGTCTCGAGGCCGGGCATCGTGATAACGATAACCCTGAGCCGCCTCCTCTCGCCCGCCGAGCTATACACAGCCGTTGGGGTCGGCGGGGGCGTGCTCATCGCCGCCATAGCGTACGCCGTGTACAGGCGGAGGAAGAGGCGCTTCCCCGCCTACTGGCGCCTGCCTAAGAAGGGCTACCCCTACAGGAGGCCAGCTCCTCCACGGGGCTTCGGTTGAAGCCGAGGCCGAGCTCGTCTGGCCCGAGGCCGAGGGCGAGGCCGAGGAGCTGCGTTAAGTAGAGCACGGGAATGCCCCCTTTCCCCCCGACGGCCGCTAAGGCCTCCTCCTGCCTGCCATCGAGCATCTCGAAGCAAGCCGGGCAGACGACCACGAGGCAGCTCAAGCCAGCATCGATAGCGGCCATAAGCTTCGAGCCCGCGAGGGCGAGGGCCGCATCCGGCCTCGTGGCCTCCAGGGTCCCACCGCAGCAATCGGTTAGGCCGGGGTAGTAGGGCGCTTCGGCCCCAGCCGCCTCGAGGACGGCCGTGAGCACCCCGAGAGCCCTATGGCCCTCCTCCCTCGTCCCGGACCTCAGCAGGTAGCAGCCGGGATGAGCGGCCACCCTCACGCCGAGGGCCCTCCGGCGAGCCGCCTTGAGCCTATCTGGGCCCCCGAACTCCTCCAGAAGCTCCAACAGGCTTACCGGACGTGCCAAGGATGTCATGGCAAGCCCCTCGGCCTCCAGGGCCTTTTCTACCTGTTCCCTCAGCTCCCCGGAGTAGGATAGCATCTTCTGAGCCCACCTCATCATGTAGTAGCCCTTGCTGCACGGGACGAGGAGCTCTGTAAAGCCCTGTTCCGCCGAGAGGGCCAGGGTCCTTATGGAGAGGTAACATGAGGCGCTTATGCTCATGCTCCTGACGGGCTCCCCGCAGCAGGCCTGGCCTTGGAGGTCCTCGACGGGAGCCCCTAACGCCTCGAGAACGGCCCTCGTGGATAGCTCGAACGGCAGGTCCCCGGAGAGCGCTCTGCAGCCC
>CAYUYX010000119.1:0-4306 GCA_964449495.1 uncultured Candidatus Bathyarchaeia archaeon | reverse complement strand
GACGTACAGCTTGCAGAGGGGGCTCGTCCCCGAGTTGTCGGATACCTTCAGCCTGTAGAGGACCCGATAATTGCCTCCCGGGAGCTCCAAGGCAGAGGCCCCCCGCCCTGTTCAGCTCAGCTCGAGCTTTTCCCCCTTCCCCAGCTTCCTCCCTATGCGTTTTTCGGCCACAGGCCTATCCCCAGCTTCCTGCTTCATGAGGGAGGCGAGGTCCTCCGCTAAATCTACGAGGAGGGCCTGGATGACGGCGAGCTTCCGGCTTATGCGTTCCCAGCTCACGGCGCTTCCCCTTTCCTCACGAGCTTTAGCTCGGCTCCGCACCGGGGGCATGTGATGCCCTCGAAGGCCGCAGGGGTGATAAGAACCGATGCCCCGCATGATGGACAAGGAAGCTCGGGCTTCTCCTCCCGCTTCTCCGGAGGCCTGACGACCACGAGCTCGAACTCGCTCGCCAGAGCGTGGCGTGCCCAGAGCTCCTTAGCCGCTCTAAGGGCTTCTTCCTGGTCTAAGCCGAGCTTCTTCACGAGCTCGTCAAAGCTGGCCTTACAGCCCATCATGCCACCTCCACGAGGGTCCCGCTCGGGTCGCTTGAGGAGGCCTTCCTCGCCATCCCCCCGGCGGCCGTGCTATCGCTCACGTCGGAGCCCGTCGTGCCATCGTGGTCCTCGGCCTCCCAATAGCGCCCGAGACCCCTCCTGAGCTCTGTATCGAGCTTCTCGTACGGGATGGCCGGTATTCTGTCGAGGGAGAGCACACCGCTCGTTATCTTGCTCGCATCGAGGTCGGGTATGCGGGCCGCATCGAGGACACCGCTCGTTATCTTAGATGCATCGAGGTCCGGTATCCTCGCCACGTCGAGGACGCCAGAGGTTATCTTCGATGCATCAATATCCGGGTATATTAGGGCGTTGTTCACGAAGCCAGGCTCGAATTTCGCTCTCCCTGCTGCATCAGCCGTGAACAGACCGTCTTTTATGGCTTCGAGGTCCCTTATCCCTCCTCGCTCGAAGAGGCCTGTGTGGAGGAGCCCTGCGAGCTGGACCCTTATCCAATCACACCATAAGTCGGCTACCCCCGGGTGGAACTCAACGCCTATCCGCACATCCTCATCGTCATCGTTGATATCGGCCGGGAGGACGAAGACCTGCCATTTTCCGGGCTCCTGGAACTCGCTGGCCCTTATGTCCCTGCTCGCCACGACCTGTTCCACGCCGTTCCTCACGGCCCTGACGTACAGGGTGGCCACGACGGCATCAGGGGCGTTGTCCGAGACCTTCAGCCTGGCGAGGACATGATAGTGGCCGCCGCTCAGCTCCATCTTCCATCACCTCCCGAGGTGAGGAGCCCGAATAACATCATGCTCTCACCTCCCCGCTTCCTTAGAACGCCGGGGCCGAGGCCGACCTGGTTTAACGGGCCTCCTGGCCCCTCTGGCGTCCTCGATGACCTCTATCACCCATACGTAACATTCAGGCCAGAAGCCGAGCCTCCGGGCCTCGCTGAAGAGCTCTCCCCTGTCCCTGAAGCCAGCTTTCTCCATTTCCTCCTCCGTGAGCTCTCCAACCGGCTTCTTGTAGAAGCCGCTTACGCGGAAGTACCCCCATGTCTCGAAGCCCACCTGGATGGCGTAAACGGATTTCCTCGGCGGATAACCCCTCAGCTCAAGAGTCTTCCGGCCCTCCAAGATGAGCTTCGCATACTTCTTATGGAACCTCATGGGTCAGGACACCTCCACGAGCACGCCAGCCTCATCGGTCGAGCTCGCCATCCTGGCCCTCCCACCCGAGGCGGTATCATCGCTCACGGCCGCCCCCGTCGTGCCATCGTAGTCCTCGGCCTCGTAGAACTTCCCCACGGCCACGCCGAGCTTTTCCTCGAGGTGGGCAAAGCCCACGGCGCCCTCACCGATGTCGTCTCCCGTGAACGGGTAGCGCTCCAGCTCGCTCAACTTGACCTTGCCCTCGCCCGTGAAAATCATCCCGAGGAACCTGTTCCTCGCCACCTCCACCTTGTCTGCTGGCGTCCTCGGCTGTGGCGCCTGCGTATCCTCGCTTTCCGAAGCGCGTACCTCCTGGGCCACGTCCGTGCGCTCTCGTCCGCCCCCGAAGAGCTCGGCCCAGCCAGGACTTATCTTGCCCGTCTTCGAGCAGCTTATGCGTGTCCTGAAGCCCCCACCCGGCGTTATGGTGTGCTCGAGCTCGTTCACGATGTAGCGCCCCGAGAGCCAGCGCCTCTCCATCTGCTCGTAGAGGAGCCTTACTTCCTCCGGGCTTAAGGCACGGGCATATACCCGGACGAGGGCGATTTGGCCCTTGAAGAAGCGTGTTTGAGCCCTGTTAACCGCCAACTTGTACACCTCGAACCTCGGAAGCTGGGGGGCATCGGCTTTGTTCTTCAGATGCCCGTTCTCGTACAACCAGGCATGGGCGCCGTCCATGACGACGACGATGTGCTGCCACTCCGCCTTCCCCTCGGCTATCCTGAACCGCACGTTGGTGCCCGAGATGTTCATGGCGAGGTGGTAATCGCCTTTGAACAGGTCTATTTGAAAGCTCCCCGAGATAGCATAATCGTCGGTGGAGGAGAACACGCCTGTATAATCGTCCTGGGGGAGGGAGGCGGCCTTCACCATTACCTCCACGGTCGCTTCTCCCTGCCATCCTTCTTCAAGCGGGCATCTGACGTAATCGTCTAAGCCGTCGAACTCCAGGCCTCGTCCGTAGGGCGTGTTCGTCCAGGAGGCGCCGTGGATTACGCCATCTCGCCCCTGCCCGCTGTAATCGTAAGCCGTGTCGCCCCGAGCCCTCGGCCAAGGCCCTTGAGGGCGTGTAGGAGCGCATGGAAATCGTGGCTGAGCTCCATCATGCTCTCGCCACCGAGCCGGTAGAACGCTTGTAGATGTCGAGCTCGTCTAAGCCGAGCTTGAAGAGGGGGCTTTCCTCGCTCGAGGGCCCTCTCAAGCGCTTGAAGAGGCCGGCCGCTATGTTGGCCGTCGCATGTCTGACGAGCCTCGGCGTGTCCTCTGGCCCGGGCCACTCCCGCCCGAGCAGGACGATGGCTATTTCCGAGGCCTCCTCTATGAGGAGCTCTATCTCGTCATCATAGGTTGTGTCGTCGGGGGGTATTCCGAGCCTTATCTTGACGTCCTCAACGCTGCAGAGCCCCAATCCAATCGCCTCCTCTCGCAAGCTCGTCGTGGAGCTTCCTCTTCAAACAGGATATGATGGCTCTCTCACCTTGGTCGTGCCTGAGGGCGTTCTCGAAGAAGCTCAGGGCCCTGAGCATCACCGAAATCTCCTTCTCCGTGAGGGAGAGGAGGGAAGAAGCCCGCGAGCGGCGTCCACCAGCCCTGCGCCTCCTCGCCATGGTCCCTCAGCTCCCTCAGGCCGTCAGGAGCTTGACTACGGCGTTCGGCAAGACGACCTTGACGCCGAAGCGGTGCGTCGCCATGAGCTTCAGGACCCGGGCGGCGATATCCCTCTCCTGCTCTATGGTGAGGTCCCTCTTGTAGGCGAGGGCAACGGCGTCTCTGTGGAAGACGAAAGCGTGGTACGTGGTCGTCCCATCGGAGCTCGTGCCCGTGGGGACCTTCGTGCTGACGACGATGTTAACGCCCATGTACTGCGTGAGGCGGCCTGTTCGGACGACCTCCGGGCTCCCGAGAGCTGCGGCGTTCGTGAACTGGGCGTTCTGGAGGAGGTCCTGGTACTGCTTCGGGTGAACGACGAGCGTCAGGTCCCCGGGCCTGACGAGGTAGCCCTCCGCCAATATGGCCCCTATGGCCCTGGCGATGAGCTCCGGCGTTAGCACGTCCGATGCCGTGAGGTCGGCCTCTGAGGCCTTGTCCCCGGCTACGAGGGTGGCTGCGAGCTCGTCAGAGCCCACCGCCTCGAGCCTGGAGAGGATGGCCTCGTCCTCCTTGAGCTTTGCGGCCTCGACGAACATCTCCTCGATAGCTGAGACGATATCGGGGCTCATGTCCTCGAGGACGCTGTACGTTATGCTTATGAGCTGGCCGTACTCCTCAAGAGCGAGCTCAACGCCATCGAGGACCAACGAGGGCTCCGTTGGGGCTTCTCCCTCCGTAAGAGCTGTGAACTCAACGCCGGCAAGCCTCGGGACCCTCACCTTATCGCCTGGGCGCCCCTTGAGCTGCGGATAGGAGCGTACCACATCCCCTAAGTTGGCTATGAGGCCCGCTGGCCTCCTCACGATGCTCGGGACCCAGGCCGTCGGGATGGCGGCCGCCGCATCAGAGCTCTTCAGGGCCTCGCGGAGCAGGCTGGCTATACGCTCGTACCGGCCC
>CAYUYX010000118.1:0-4328 GCA_964449495.1 uncultured Candidatus Bathyarchaeia archaeon | reverse complement strand
GTATCCGTCTTCGACCTGAATTTATGGCCCTTGGCCTCGAGCTCGGCCCTCAGCTCTGCGAAGTTCTCTATTATGCCGTTATGCACCACGGCGATGCGGCCCGTGCAATCCGTATGGGGATGGGCGTTCGCCCGGGTGGGGGCCCCGTGGGTGGCCCACCTCGTATGGCCTATGCCTATCCGGCCCGGGAGGTCGTCGAGGCGGAGCTCGGCGTGGACCTCATCTATCTTGCCCGCCCCCTTCTTCACGTAGATGCGGCCGTTGGAGACCGTCGCCTCGCCGCACGAGTCGTAGCCCCTGTATTCAAGCCTCTTAAGAGCGGCGAGCACGAGTGGAGCAGCTTCCCCATCCCTAAGCACACAGCCGAATATGCCGCACAAAGCGGTCCCCTTTCCGTATCCGGCTATTACGGCCGTGCCGAGATGCTTATAAGGGTTTTCCCTCTCAACATCCCCGCTCAAGCCAGGGAGCCGAGGAGGAAGGCGAGCATCCCCGTCGTCATCCAGAGCAGGACGACGTTCTTCACCCTCCTGGCGTTGGCACGCCCATGGTCCCGCATGATGGATATGGAGGCCCAGATGAAGCCTGCGTCCGCCAGGGCCACGAGGGGAATGTAGGGCCAGGAGACAAGGGAGAAGAGAGGAGGGAAGGCGCTCAGGCCAACGGCGCAGAGGTAGCAAGCCGATGCCAGGATAGCGGCCGCCTTCGGCCCGTGTCTCACGGCCACCGTCATTATGCCCTTTGAGGAATCGCCGGGGATATCCGCTATCCCCTTGTTGACCTCGCGGCCGAGGTTTGCGAGGAAGGCCATGGTGGCGAAGACGGCCACGAGGGGCTCTACCTCCCCGGCCGTTATGAGGCTTCCGTAGATGAAGGGGATGGCGACGCAGAGGCTTACCATGGCGTTCCCCGGGAGGCCCGTCTTCTTCCCGAGCGTAACGTAGGAGTCGGCGATGGAGGCGGCGAGGATGGCCGTGATGAAGCACTTCGGGCCCGTCAGCCATGCCAGAGCGAGGCCGAGGACCGTCAGGACGGCCGAGAGGACAAGGGCTTCCCCGGGCCTCACTATGCCGCTCGGGATGGGCCTCCCAGGCTCGTTTATGGCATCTATCTCCCTGTCCCAATAATCGTTTAATGCGTTTGAGGCTGCGAGGAGGGAGAAGCCTGTGAGGAAGCCAAAGGACAGCCTGAGCCAGGCGGCCTCGCCAGGGAAACCGCCCACCGCAACGGCGGCCCCGACTACGACGGCGAAGCCCATCATGAGGCAGTTCGGGGGACGGATAAGCCTCACGAAGCCGGAGAGCCTGGCCAGGAGGCTCAAGCCCCCTCCCCCCTCGGGGCCTTCCAGCTCGACACGGAGTAATAGACCACCTCGCCACGCCTATCCACGACGGCGAGAATAAGCTCCTTCCTGTAGCCCTGGGCCATCCTCAGGGCCTCCTCCAGCCCGGAAATCTGAATGGGAATGCCCTCGAGGACGCCGTGCACGATGTATCTCGCCGCCTTCTTCCCGAACTCCCCCCTGGCGTATAGCCTAAGCGCCAGGTCCTGCCCGAAGCCGCCCCTCACCACGTAGCCACGCTCCCGCAGGTCCCTGTATATGAGGAACAAGGGCCACGTCCGCTTGTCCACGGCCCCCAAACGCCTCAGGAGCGCCTGGAAATCGAGATTGCGTCCCGTCTCGCTGTCGAGCACCTCCAACCTCCCCTTCTCGACCAGGTAGAGGGCCTCCCAGGGGTCGAGGAGTAGCCCGTCCTCCGAAGGGCGCCCGTAACCTCTGCGCTTTAGCTCCCCTGCGGCACCAGCATCCACGACCACTACCGCTCCATCGGTGCGGTAGAACGCCTTGGCCCCCATCTCCCCCGTAGCAGGCGGGGGCGGGCCCTTATGTACGTTGGCCATCACGGGCCGTAGCGCTCCAACAGCTCGCCAGGCCTGAAGACCCCGTCCTCCGTTATTATGGCCGTGATGTACCGCATGGGCGTGAAATCGAAGGCCGGGTTGAGGACGCCCACGCCCTCCGGCGCTATCCTGACCGAGCGGATGTGAGTTACCTCCTCGGGCGCCCTCTCCTCCACGACCACGTCCCCGGAGGACCTCCCCAAATCGAGCGTTGATTTTGGGGCCGCTACGTAGAAGGGAATCCCGTGCTCTTTCGCCAATATGGCTATGGAGTACGTGCCTATCTTGTTGAAAACGCCGTCTCTCACAATCCTATCTGCCCCGACGACCACGAGGTCGACCATCCCCTTCGCCATGACGAAGCCGACCATGTTGTCCGTGATGAGGGTAACGGGTATACCGTCCTTGAGGAGCTCGTAGGCCGTCAGCCTCGCGCCCTGGAGGAGGGGGCGCGTCTCCGTCGCTATGACCCTCACCGTCTTCCCGGCCTCGACGGCCGCCCTGACGACGCCGAGGGCTGTCCCGTAACCCACCGTCGCAAGAGCCCCGGCGTTGCAGTGCGTCAGGACGGTTGCCCCATCTGGGACGAGCTCTTGACCGTGCTGGCCTATCCGCCTGTTGACGGCCACGTCCTCGGCCGCTATCCTCGCCGCCTCCTCGACGACGGCCTCCCTGAGCGCATCCACACCGCCGGGGGCGTTCTCGGCTGCGTTGAGCACCCTCTCAAGGGCCCAGAAGAGGTTGACGGCCGTCGGCCTCGTGGACCTTATGAGCTCTGCCGTCTCCCGCAGGTCGGATAAGAGGGCTTGCCTGTCCCTCGCCCTCGACTTGAGGGCCGCAAGGGCCAGCCCGTAGGCCGCCACAGCCCCGATGAGGGGGGCGCCCCTGACCCGCATGGACTTTATGGCCTCTGCTACCTCCTCCGGGCTCCCGAGCTCGAGCCATACTTCCTCGGCCGGGAGCCTCGTCTGGTCGAGTATCAGGAGGCGGCCATCACGCCACTCGAGCGTTCTTACCCTCCCGCCCAGCCTCCCTCACCGGGGGGCGCTGGCAGAGCGCTCATTTAAGGTTACCAGGACATCTACGATACAGTCGTCGTCCACCTCTACCCTGTCGTTCCAGTCCCCCACGCTTATGATGGCGAAGAGACCGGCCACCTTGGCCCTCGCCTTCTTCACGAGCTCCACCAAGGCCCTCTGGGTCTCCCCCGTGCGTATCACGTCGTCCACTATGACGACCCAATCTTTAGACCTCAGCCACTGCCTTGGGACGTACAGCGTCTCCCTGAAGCCGGAGCCCCTCACGATGTCTATGGCCCAGAAGTCCCTGACGCCTATCTCCTTCTCCTTCTTTGCCACCACGAGGGGGACGTTCAGCAGGTCGGAGAGGGTCGAGGCTATTGGGACGCCGTCCACGGCGGCCGTGAGTATCTTGTTCACCCTCGTGCCGAGGAGCTTCTCGAATATGGTCAAGGCGATGAACTTCCTCATCAGCGGGTCGTTTATGATGCTTGTGTTATCGAAGAAGCGGTTGTCATCATCGAAGGTTATGCGCTCCATAATCTCGTCCCTCAGGTTAATAACCCTCTTGGTCAGGATGTGCCAGAGCTCCATGGCCCTCTCGAAGGTGGGGAGCACGTGGCCGAGGATGTAGCGGCTCAACACGGTGGCCGGGAGGCCCGTCAAGGCCGATAGCTGGCTGTACGTGTAGCGCTGCTTGATGAGGCGGAGGAGCTCGACCACATATATCCTGAACTTCAGCCTCTCAAGGCGGGTCAGCTCTTGTCCTTCATTCCTCTTGGCCCTGCCCATCGGCCTCACCCCATATAGCGTCTCTTAGCAAGGGTGTGTAGCCGTGGCCCTTAATAACCCTTAAACACGCTTATTTAAAAAGGGACATCGGGCTTGGCCATGGGAGGGGCAGATGATGATGGGGGAACACGAGAATAACACGGCTTTCTTAAAGTTCAGGCCCTTAAAAAGAGGCTTTCACGCCCCCCGTCCCGCTTAATTCACTCACCGCACTAACGCCCCCCGCTTCCCTAGGCATCTCGGAGCTTAAAAGCGGGCCCTTAGAGAGAAGAGCTTTGAGAAAGTAGAGCCCAAATCGCTTCCGCCGCTTCTCTGAGAAGGCCTGGGAAGGGGAGAAGGCCATGAGGAAGGGAGGACCGGGCCCCTTCTCCGCACGTGCTGCACGGGCGAGAAAGCCTATTGAGCATGTGATGCCTGTCGCAGGAGCCCTGTGCGAGCTCGGGCGAAAGACTCATTAGGCCCGGGGAAGCGGAGAGCCCGGGGCCGTAGCTCAGCCTGGATAGAGCGGTGGCCTTCTAAGCCACAGGTCCCGGGTTCAAATCCCCGCGGGCCCGTCAGATCTCATTTTTTAATTTTTCCAGATATGCTTTCATGAATTGGGCTCTTTCTTCCGCA